>JAGREA010000379.1 GCA_020446745.1 Rhodobacterales bacterium
CCCCTTCCCGGTGCCGCCCCAGCACATGGACGGCGAGGAGCTGGACATCACCGTCTACCTGCACGTGGCCGAGCAGGACGACCTGTACGAGCTGTGCAAGGTGACGCCCCGGGTGCGAGACGCCATCACCACCTACCTGCACGCCCGGGGCGTGCCGGCCAAGGCCAAGGGGATGGTGGACACCCGGCGCGCGGGGGCGATCCTGAACCGGGTGATCGCCCGGTCGCTGAACAGCGACATCGTGTCCCTGGTCACCGTGGCCGGCGAGGCCCGAACGCTGGAGGAGGGCGCCGTGCCGGGAACCCAGGCCGACAACCCCCGCAATTGCGTCAGCATCGGCCTGCGCGCCAAGCGCCTGAAGGCGAACTGAGGGCGCACCTCCGCCCGCGCGCCCCGTCCTCCCCCGTCGCTCCCGCTTCTCCCCCGCCGTTCCCGCTTCTCCCCCGTTGATCCAGCTTCCCCCCCCCCCCGTCGCTCCCGCGAAGGCGGGAGCCTATTGGCATTGGATGCCGATGCACACTCCCTAAGAAAAAAGGAAATTGAACGACATAGGCACAGCAAAATTGTGCCCGTTGAAACGCCCCTTAAACCACAGAGAACACAGAGATGCACAGAGGAGCCACAGAGGCTTCGCTGCGCGAAGCAGAAAAGGATTGCGCGCGCAGCGCGCCTCTCTTCCTTCTCTGTGTGATCTCTGTGAACCTCTGTGTTCTCTGTGGTTCACTTTTCTTTTTTTGAAATGGCGCACATCGGCATCCAATGCCAATAGGCTCCCGCCTTCGCGGGAGCGACGATGGAGAAGAGGGAAGAACGGGCGGCCGCGTGGAGCGACGGCCGCGTGGTCGGCCAGGTGGCGGCGGGCGCAAAACAAAACGCCCGCCCCCTTGCAGGGGCGGGCGCTTGATCGTTGGCCGGGCGCCGGGGATCAGATGCGGCGCTTGGTCTGGGCGATCTTGATCTCGGCGATGGCCTTGCCCGGGTTCAGGCCCTTGGGGCAGGTCATGGTGCAGTTCATGATCGTGTGGCACCGGTACAGCCGGAAGGGGTCTTCCAGGTCGTCCAGGCGGTCGCCCGTGGCCTCGTCGCGGCTGTCGGCGATCCAGCGGTAGGCCTGCAGCAGGATGGCCGGGCCCAGGTAGCGGTCGCCGTTCCACCAGTAGCTGGGGCACGACGTCTGGCAGCAGAAGCACAGGATGCATTCCCACAGGCCGTCCAGCTTTTCCCGGTCCTCGGGGGATTGCAGGCGCTCGCCGGCGGGCATGGCCGTGTCGGCCTTCATCCAGGGCTCGATCTCGCGGTACTGGGCGTAGGGCTGCGACAGGTCGGGCACCAGGTCCTTCACCACGGGCATGTGGGGCAGGGGATAGACCTTCACGTCGCCGCCGATCTCGTCGATGGGCTTGGTGCAGGCCAGGGTGTTGGTGCCGTCGATGTTCATGGCGCAGGAACCGCACACCCCCTCGCGGCACGAACGCCGGAAGGTGAGGGTGGAGTCCATCTCGTTCTTGATCTTGATCAGGGCGTCCAGGACCATGGGGCCGCAGGTATCCAGGTCCACCTGGAAGGTGTCGACCCGGGGGTTTTCCCCGTCGTCGGGATGCCAGCGGTAGATCTTGAACGTCTTGACGTTCTTGGCGCCAGACGGGGCGGGGTGGCTCTTGCCGTCCTTGCGGACGCGGGAGTTGGCGGGAAGCGTGAATTCAACCATGGCTCAGTACACCCGCTCCTTCGGTTCGATGTAGTCGACCTCGTCGGTCAGGGTCCAGGTGTGCACCGGCCGGTAGGTCAGGCTCACCTTGCCGTCGTCGTCGATCCAGGCCAGCGAGTGCTTCATCCAGTTCTCGTCGTCCCGGTTGGGGAAGTCCTCGTGGGCGTGGGCGCCGCGGCTTTCCTTGCGGGCCTCGGCCGACACGATGGAGGCCTTGGCGCAGGCCATCAGGTTCTCCAGCTCCAGGGCTTCCACCAGGTCCGAATTCCAGATCAGCGAACGGTCGTTGACCTTGATGTCGGGCAGGGTGGCGGCCACCCGGTCCACGTTCTCCACGCCCTCCTTCAGGGAGTCCGACGTGCGGAACACGGCGGCGTCGCGCTGCATGGTGCGCTGCAGGTCCAGCCGGATGTCGGCCGTCAGGCGCGACCCGTTGGCATGGCGCAGGCGGTCCAGCCGGCCCAGGGCCCGGTCGGCGGAATCCTTGGGCAGGGGCTTCTGGGTGGCCCCGGGGGTGAAGATCTCCTTGGCCTTCAGGGCGGCGGCGCGGCCGAACACCACGATGTCCAGCAGCGAGTTGGTGCCCAGGCGGTTGGCCCCGTGCACCGAGGCGCAGGCGCATTCGCCAATGGCCATCAGGCCCGGCTGCACGGCGTCGGGGTCCTCGGCCGTGGGGCGCAGCACCTCGCCGTGGAAGTTGGTGGGGATGCCGCCCATGTTGTAGTGCACGGTGGGCAGCACCGGAATGGGATCGCGGCTGGCGTCCACGCCGGTGAAGATCTTGGCGCTTTCCGTGATGCCCGGCAGGCGCTGGTTCAGCAGGTCGCCGCCCAGGTGCTCCAGGTGCAGGAAGATGTGGTCGTTGCCGCCGCCCACGCCCCGGCCCTCGCGGATTTCCACGGTCATGGCGCGGCTCACCACGTCGCGGCTGGCCAGGTCCTTGGCCGTGGGGGCGTAGCGTTCCATGAACCGCTCGCCTTCCGAGTTCGTCAGGTAGCCGCCCTCGCCCCGGGCGCCCTCGGTGATCAGGCAGCCGGACCCGTACATGCCGGTGGGGTGGAACTGGATGAACTCGTGGTCCTGCAGCGGCAGGCCGATGCGCGCCGCCATGCCGTTGCCGTCGCCGGTGCAGGTGTGGGCCGACGTGCACGAGAAGTAGGCCCGCCCGTAGCCGCCCGTGGCCAGCACCGTGGTCTGGGCGCGGAAGCGGTGGATGGTGCCGTCATCCAGGTTCCAGGCCACCACGCCGCGGCAGGTGCCGTCGTCGTCCAGGATCAGGTCCAGGGCGAAGTATTCGACGAAGAATTCGGCGTCGTGCTTCAGCGACTGCTGGTACAGCGTGTGCAGGATGGCGTGGCCCGTGCGGTCGGCGGCGGCGCAGGCGCGCTGCACCGGGGCCTCGCCGTAGTTGCGCATGTGGCCGCCGAACGGGCGCTGGTAGATCTTGCCCTCGGCCGTGCGCGAGAAGGGCACGCCGAAGTGTTCCAGCTCGTGCACCGCCGGCACGGCCTCGCGGCACATGTATTCGATGGCATCCTGGTCGCCCAGCCAGTCCGACCCCTTGACGGTGTCGTACATGTGCCACTGCCAGGAATCCTCGGCCATGTTGCCCAGGCTGGCACCGATGCCGCCCTGGGCGGCCACGGTGTGGCTGCGGGTGGGGAAGACCTTGGTGATGCAGGCCGTTTTCAGGCCCGCCGCCGTCATGCCCAGGGTCGCCCGCAGGCCGGCGCCGCCGGCGCCGACGACCACGGCGTCGTAGGTGTGGTCGATGATGTCGTAACTGTTACTCATGGCGGTCAGCCCCCGAAGGCGAGACGAAGGACGGCGATGACGCAGGACGCGCCCAGCGCCACGCAGCCGAATTTGACGATGACCAGGGCGGCGATCTTCTGCCATTCCACGTGGACGTAGTCCTCGATCACCACCTGCAGGCCCAGGGCCAGGTGGTAGAAGGCGGTGGCCACGAACAGCACCATCATCAACCCGTTGCCGTGGGTGCCCAGGAAGGCGGCGAAGGCGGCATGGTCGGCGCCGACCAGGTGCACGCAGGCCCAGACGAACCAGAAGCTGAGCGGCACCAGGGCGATGGCCGTCAGCTTGGTCATCCACCAGTGTTCATTGCCTTCCTTGGCCGAGCCGTGATTGCGGGCGCGGGCCAAGGGGGTGCGCATGTCGGTCATGATCCGTCCTCCCTCAGGCGGCCGCGTAGGCGGCGATCCAGGTGACGATGGTCAGCACCGCCGAAGCCGCCACCACCGTCAGCCCCGTGGTGCGGAAGGTGGGCAGGTCGAACCCCCAGCCGATGTCCCACAACAGGTGCCGCACGCCGTTGCACAGGTGATAGAACAGCGCGTAGCTGAAGCCGAACAGCAGCAGCCGGCCGAACCAGGACCCCATGAAGGCCTGGGCCGTGGCGAAGGCGTCGGGCCCGTAGGCGGCGGCGGACAGCCAGTAGGCCAGCAGCAGCGTCCCCGCGCCCAGGCCGACGCCCGTGATGCGATGCGAAATGGAAAGAACCATGGATATCTGGGGCCGGTAGATCTCCAGATGCGGAGACAGCGGCCGGTTTCCGGTGCTCATGGGGCGCCCCTCGATGGCTGCGGAAAGCGGTGACGGCGCGACGGACATCGCGACCTTAGATTGGTAAACCTGTGCAATCGCGAAGTCAATCTTCGCAAGTGCGAAAACGTGTACGGCGCAAGTCCCGGGGCGCCGGAAACACAGTCGGCCGGCGCCGGATATTTAGAAAGACAAAATATATGCGGAAATACCTTCTCAACCGGGCGTTGGGTCGGAAGGGTCCGCCGGCTTGTGCATAGACTTGTGGATAAGGTGTTGGCGAAATGTGAGAAATATTGTTTCTTATGCACAAGAAATGACTTCAATCGTCAAAATGAATATTGCGACAATTGGATTGTTTTTTGACAATGCACAAGTACGCATTGGCGTCCGACTGGTGAAATCCTTTCCGTGCCGCATGCGGTTCCTTGGGTCCGCGGGCGGAATGGCGGGGTCACCGGCCAGACGGCGGCGATGCCGGCGGGGTCAACCTGTGGGCAATGCCGCGCGGCGGGGGTTCCGCGCCCCTCCGGATGCCGACGCGGCCCGGCGGACCCGTCCCGGACCCTGGTCCTGGACGCGCGGCGGGCGGCGATCGGCCCCGGCGGGCGGGAACCCGGTGGACGGCTCCGGTGCCCGAACCGGGCCCGCGGCTTCGGCCGGGGGTTTGGCGCGGGGGACGGGGCGGACCGGCCACGGTCCACGCGGCCCTTCCGAGGAAGGGTCCGGGCGGACGTGGCCAGCGGCGGAACGCCTGGCCGGCTTCGGTCGACACGGGGCGCGACGCCGGACCGGCGCCGGGATCGGCGCCCGGACGGGACCCGGCGACGGGTTGCGGTCGGGGGCGGAAACCGGGGTCCGGAGACGGGGACGTGTCCCGGGTCCGCATCCATCCATCCATCCGGCAGCCGGACACGCCGTCCGGTTCGGGCGAGACCGCTTCGGGTGACCCCTTTGGGGCCCTTCCGGGGCGGGCGTGTCCGGGGAAGGAGGGCCGCGGCGACGCGGTGTTTCCCGAACCGGCCGGGCGACCTCCCACCCGGGATGGTGTCCGGTCACGCAACGCCCGGCCGCGGGCCTTTCGGGGCCGCGGTGGGCCGGCCGGCTGACGGCCAGGCGTGCGGGGGCCCTCACGGGCTCCGCGAGGCACCGGGATGCGCCCACGGGCGCGCGGCAGCGCGGTTTCCCAGGACCGCGCGCCCCCGGCGCCTCGCATTTTTTTGTTCCCTTTCAATCGGATCGGCAACCGGGCCGGCAACTGCATCGGTTCTTGCGCTCGCCGTGGCGCTCGCCCTGGCGCCGCTGCTGGCCGGCGGCCGTGTTCCCGCGCGGACGCGCCCACGGCACCCTGAAAAAGTGCATGGAACGTTTTGAAACTGAATCAAAGATTGAGAATATCCGATGGCCGGTTATGATTTTATTCGAGTAATGCGAAAGCGAAAGCCCATTATCCACAATCATTGAGTCATGTCGGACACGCCACCCAGCGACGAAACCGCGGAACCGCCGCCCGGGGACGGCGGCGCTCCGGAGTCGGAAAGCGCCCCGCCCGCGCCGCCTTCCGAACCGGAACCGGCGCGGGTCCTGTCGCCCTTCCTGATGTTCTGGGTGCGGGTCATCGGCTACGGCATCTTTGGCGTCGCGATGCTGTTCCTCGACCCCTTCGGCGTGGGCGATGCGACCGACGAATATTCCGATCAACTGTTCAAGATCGTGGCTTCGCCCCTGTGGTCGAAACGCGAAAAGAACGTCACCGTCGTCCTGGTCAGCGACAGCACGCTGCGGTCCATGGAAACGACCTGGCCCCTATCCTATGGCGACCAGACCAAGCTGATCACGCGCATCCTTCGCCTGGGCCCCACGGCCCTGTTCGTGGACCTGGTGTTCATCGACCGGCGCGAGAACAGCGGTTCCCTGAAGACCATGGAAATGATGCTGGATCACCATGCCGGCAAGGCACCCCCACCACCGGAATCATGCCGGGAGAAAGGGGATCGGATCCCCATCTTCTGGGCTTCAGGGCGCCTGGATTCCCACTATCCCCTGCTGGACGAATTGCTGAAGGTGGGCGAGAAGGTGGTCACGGCCTGGGAGCGGCAGCCCGGGTATCCCCTGGTGTGGTTCGCGGACAAGAAGACGAACGCCATCCCGCCCCATATCCCGATCGGCAAGAGCGCTGCCCTGGCGCTGTTCGAAAGCCAGTGTGCCAGCAAGTGCGCCCCCGAGGGCTGCCCCTGCCGCTTTCAGCCCCAGGCCTTCGCCGAACCCATGGCGATCCAATGGGATTCCACGGTCGATGACCGCCAGATCGACTGGTCGGACTCCACCAAGGACGGAGCCAAGAAGGCCTGCCTGACCTACGGGGACGGGGCCGTTTCGCGATGGCTGACGGTGGCATCACGCGCCCTGAAAGTCCTGTTTTTTGGCCGCAACCTGGAAGATGAGTTGGCACAACGGTGCCTGCCGGTCCTGACGGTCCCGGCGGAGTTCCTGCTGAACGACGCCAACTACTTCGACGCCAATCGGGCCGATGCCTTCAAGGCGGCGTTCCAGGACCGTCTGGTGATCTATGGCCCGAACCTGGCGTCCATTCAGGACCATTATCCGTCTCCGGTCCACGGCCTGGTGCCGGGTGCGGTGGTGCACGCCATGGCCTTGGAGAACTTGATCCAGAAGGGCGAGGCCTACATCCGCTTCCCCCGGTCCGGCGAGGGCGGGGAAAGCTGGGCCGTGGAGGCCGTGGAGGCGGGGCTCTACGTTCTGCTCATTCTCATGGCCAGCCTGTTTCACCTGGCGACCGACCTGTGGCACGACCCTGCACGGCGGGCCCTGCTTCCTCGGTTCGTGCCGCCGGTCTGGCGCCTGTGGGGCGGGTCGGGGATCTGGATCTATCTGATGAGCCTGACCACCGTGATGCTGGTCTGCGGCTACCTGGCCCTTTCCCGGCACTGGGCGGCCATCAACTGGCTCGGCCTGTTCGGCCTGGTCCTGGCCGGCAACCTGATGATTTCCCACGAAGTCCTGGTCCATTTCGTGCCCCTGGTCGAACGGGCCTGGTCCTGGATCCGGAATCGGGTCTGGCCGTGCCTGGCCCGGTGGTGGCGCCGGATCTGTCCCCCGTCATAGGCCCGGAAACCAACCGACCGAAGAAAAGCAAAGCGTATGGGAAGAGGAGAGATACCGATGATGATCCAAGGAACACGTTGCCTGCGGGCCCTGGTCTGGGCCGGCATGGCGGCCGGGGGCTTGGCGACCTTCGCCGGCCCGGCCGCCGCCGAGACCCTGACCCTGCGCGACGGCCGCCAGGAGATCGTGGTGGTCGACATGCAGGGCGGAGAGATCGCCGACATGCGCCAGGAACCGTCGGACGCCTACAAGAAAGGCCCCTACCAGGTGATCGGCAAGCCCAAGGACGGGTTCTACCAGATCGAGGTGGGCGGCCGGCGGGTCTGGGTCACCACCGACGATTTCCGTTCGTCGGACGAAAAGGCGGCCCTGGAGTGCCCGAAGACGGTCATGGCCCAGCACTCCTCCACCAAGAGCCTGGCCGGACGGGCCGCCGGCAAGGGAGGGAACCGGTTATGCCAGTGATGTGGGAACACCCGCGCCTCGGCCGCCCGGCGGGGTCGGCCCTGGTTTTGGCGGCGGCCCTGGCCCTGGGGGCCTGCCAGGCCACGGTCAACAAGATCAACCCCATGGCCGACACGGTGGATACCTTCGACGGCCGCTTCATCGATACCGTGGCCGAGGACTCGGCCACCCCGTCCGACAAGGCCTCGGACGACGAGGTGGCCAACTTCAGCACCGCGTCCGGCGGCGACACGGCCGCCGGGTCCAGCCACCCGTCCGCCGGGCCCGAGATCAACCCTGAACTCCAGGGCCTGATCAACTATCGCATGTACGGCAACGGCGTCGTGGACGTGCCCGAGCTGGAAGCCCACGCGCGGAAGATCCTGGACCGCCTGCTGGACGGCTGGCCCGGCCCGCGGCCGAAGCTGACCCTCTACGTCAGCCCCGATCCCACCTACAACGCCAAGGCGTTCCTGGACGACACCGTCGTCGTGCACCTGGGCCTGCTGCTCAAGCTGCTGTCCGAGGACGAACTGGCAGCCCTGCTGGGCCACGAGGTGTCCCACATCCTGCTGCGCCACGCCGAAAGCGATACCGCCGGCCTGGCCCGCCGGCGCCTGCACGGGGCCGTGGGCTACGTGGGCGGCCTGATGGCCCAGCACGGCGACAAACTGGGCAAGGCCGGCAAGACCGCCAAGAAGGTGGGCCGCTACAACCGCCTGTCGGACCTGGTGTTCTCCAACGTCCTGGGCCCGGCCTGGACCCGCGAGCAGGAGGACGAGGCCGACCTGCTGATGGTCGACCTGCTGGCCAAGGCCGGCTACAGCTTCCGCGGTTTCGAGCGGTTCTTCACCACCCTGGACGAGATCGAGAAGGAACAGGCCGCCGCCAAGGCCGCCGCCACGCCCAAGGCGTCGGACATCATGGTGGAGGACAAGGCCCAGCAGGGCGACGCCCAGGGCGTGCAGATCTGGAGCCTGATGGGGCAGGTGGAGGAAAAGGTCTCGGCCAGCCTGTGGGAGGCCTTCTCGTCCGACGACCACGCCTCGGCCGAGGAGCGCCTGGCGGCCCTGCACACCTACGTGGACCGGGAATACGCCGATTCCCCCCTGAAGGACGCCAGCGTGGACCGGATCGGCCTGTTCAAGCTGAAGAAGGACAAGAGCACGGCGAAGGCCCTGAAGCGGCTGGAGCAGTCCCAGGACGCCATCAAGCTGCTGGCCGTTGACGTGAAAAAGGCCAACGACCTGGCCTACGAGGCCATCAAGGGCGACGGCAGCGACAGCGCCTATGCCCGCTACGTCCTGTATCAGGCGCGCCTGGAACGGGGCGACGAACGCAGCGCCCGGCGCAACCTGGAACTGGCCTTCGAGAACCCGTCGCCCGACTTCGTGACCATGGACCTGCTGCAGGCCCACGTGATGACCCTGGTGGACGACGGCCAGGCCGACCGGGCGGCCGTGGTGTTGGACAACGCCATGGCCGGCCTGGGCGACCTGGATACCCTGCTGCCCCTCAGGCTGCGGGTCATGCACGCTCTGAACCGGTCCGACGAGGTGTCGGTGCTGCTGTCGCGCTGCCAGCTCAGCGGCAACCAGGAACTGCTGGAAGTGTGCATGGACGCCGCCGGCAATCCGCCGGCGTCCAAGCAGTCGGCCCTGCCCCTGATCAAGTAGGGGCGTGGCGCCGTCACACGGCCCGCTGCAGCACCAGCAGCGATTGGCGGGTCATCATGGGCAGGTCGCCGCTACCCGGGCGGGCCGGGGGCAGGGCGGCGGCCACGGCCCGGGCCCGGGCGTGCACCCGGCGCGCCTGGGTGGCGGCCGTCCACAGGGCATGACGGGCCATCTGGCCGGCCAGGGCCACGCGGGCGCACAGGCTGGCGTTCCAGAACGGCATCAGCCAGACGACGAACAGCAGGTAGACGAACACGGTCAGAACGGCGATGGCCACCATCTGGTGGCGATGGATGATCGTGGGCAACGACGGGTCCTCTGGCGCGCGGACCGAACGGTGGGGGCGGGCGGATTCCGAGTCCCGAATGCAACGTCGAATCGGAATCCGAGTCCCGCGCCGCCGGCGCGATGGTGGGGTAGGGCGGCTGGGAAGATGCCGGCGGCGGTGGGGTGGAACCCGGCCGTCGGCCTCGGGGCCTCAACGACGGGGCATCAGCACCGTGTAGTCGAAGTCCAGGACCACCGAAGGGTCATAGGCCCCGTCGCCGTCCCGGTCGGGGAAGTCGGCGCAGGGCTTGTCCTTGGTGGCCACGGTGCGCAGCCTGAGCGCGCCCACGTCGGACCGGCCGGGGATCTCCAGGGTCTCCAGAACCTCGGTCCAGGCGTGGATGGTGTCGCCCGCGAAGGTGGGCGCCACGTGGCGGCCGCCGTTGATGGCGACCACCCGGAAGGCGTTGGCCAGGCCGTTGAAGCTGAGCGACCGGGCCAGGCTGATGATGTGCCCGCCATAGATCAGCCGCCGGCCGAACCGGCCCTGGCCTTCCGTGAACTGGTTGAAATGCACCTTGGCGGTGTTCTGGTACAGGCGGGTGGCCATCATGTGCTCCGCCTCCTCGATCGTCATGCCGTCCACATGGTCGATCTTCTCGCCCGCCGCGTAGTCGTCCCACAGGTGGGGGCTGCCGGCCAGTTCGGTGTCGTAGTCCTCCAGCGACAGGTCCTCGGGGACCAGCAGGTCGGCGGCGGCCACGGCCTTGGGCAGGTCGGGCACCACGGCCTCGGGGGCCGGGGCGGCGGTGTCGCGCTTGCGCACCATGACCCAGCGGACGTAGTCGACCACCATCTCGTCCACCTGGTTGCGGCCCACGGACCGCACGTAGACCACGCCGGTCTTGCCGTTGGAATTCTCCTTCAGGCCGATGACGGTGGAGGTGGCCGTCAGGGTGTCGCCCGGGTTCACCGGGGCGCCGAAGCGCCCGGCGGCGTAGCCCAGGTTGGCCACGGCGTTCAGCGAGATGTCCGGCACGGTCTTGCCGAACACGATGTGGAAGGCCAGCAGGTCGTCCACGGGCGCCACTTCATAGTCCAGGTCCATGGCGAAGACGTCGGAGGAATTGACCGCGAACCGCATGCCGTAAAGCGCGGTATACAGGGCCACGTCGCCTTCGCTGACGGTTCGGGGAGTCGCGTGCACGATCTCCTGTCCGAGCGTGAAATCCTCGAAATAGTTCCCGGGATTGGTCTTGTCGCTCATGGTGCTCCTGGTGCCTTGCGGCATTGTCGGTTGTCGGTGCGGGAAGGTCGCTTCGAACACCGTTCGAAGCGCCCGCAGGGAAGCGCCAAAATGTGGTCGAACAATGGCGGCGCCGTGGCGATTTCGCGCCAATTCCTCGACCCGCCGGGGCGGGGGTGGCGAGCCCCGTTCCGGCACTGGGCGAAAACCTACAATTTTGCATTCAGCCGTGGCAAGATCGGCCCGCACACTTTTTTCGCGCGGCGGCGGGGGATTCGGGCGCGGTGAGGATGGGGTCGACATGACGGTGGAGTGCCGGTACCTGGAAGGCATCTCCTTTCTGGTGGTGGACGACAACAGTTTCGTCCGCACGCTGGTGGGGCGCGTGCTGCGCACCTTCGGCGCCCGCGCCGTGTCCGAGGCCAGCGACGGCGTCGACGCCCTGGACATCATGCGCGACTTCAAGCCCGACATCCTGATCATCGACTGGGAAATGCAGCCCCTGGACGGCATCGAGCTGACGCGCATGGTGCGCACGGGCCAGGACAGCCCCGACCCGTTCATGCCCATCATCATGCTATCGGGCCATTCGGAACGCTACCGGGTGATGGCGGCCCGCGATGCCGGGGTGACCGAATTCGTCATCAAGCCGGTGTCGGCCCAGGCCCTGTTCAGCCGCATCCAGGCGGTGATCGAGCGGCCCCGCCGGTTCGTGCGCACGGCCGTCTACTTCGGGCCCGACCGGCGGCGCACCAAGACCGCCTATTCGGGGCCCGAGCGCCGCAACGCCGAAAGCGAGGAGGATTCCATCGTCCAGAACCCGCACCAGGACATGGGCCAGGACGAGGTGGACATCATCTTCAATCCCGATTCGGGTCGCTAGAGCGGATTTCCGGCGATCACGCCCGCAGGGGGTTGGGCACCGGCCGGTCCGCGTCCGGGTCCAGCGAGCCGAAGGCGGCGGCCGCCTGATGGGCTTCCAGGCAGTCCACCACGTGGGGACGGTAGTCCATGTCCTCCAGCAGGATGTGGTGGCGCAGCCAGTCCTTCAGGTAGTCCAGCACCGAATCCCGGGCCACGGGGTCGCCGTCCAGGTCGTCGGCGTGCCAGCCGTAAACCCGCTCGGCGAACTGCCGGTGAATGGCGCGATGGGTTTCCACGTCGGGATAGCCGCAGGCTTCCATCACCGATTCCTCGCGGAAGAAGTGGTATTCCGCATAGGCGATCAGGCTGTCCAGGATCTCGCGCAGGGCGGCGCGGTCGTTGGACCGGGCCGCTTCCAGGCGCAGGATCATGTCGATGAGCTTGCGGTGATCCTGGTCCAGGGCCTCCATGCCGACGCTCATGGCAGGGGTCCAACGATAAGTGCTCATGTCTGCCCGCCCCAAATAATCACACAACATAAGTGTAACATGAAGGGTGGGAAGGAAGCCAGGACCACACCGGCAAAATTGCGTTTCAATTGTTGCGGAAGGGTTGGGTCAGCAGGCGGTCCAGGCGCGCCTCGGCCGGGTCGCGGAAGGTCTCCAGGCCGATGGTGAATCCCAGCTGTCCGGCCGCCGGCTGGTCGGTGTAGGTGCCGAACAGGCGGTCCCACCAGGGCAGGTTGAAGCCGTAGTTGCTGTTGGTTTCGCGCACCACGTCGGAATGGTGCACCCGGTGCATGTCGGGCGTCACGGTGATCCACCGCAGCACCCGGTCCAGGCCCGCGGGCAGGCCCACGTTGCCGTGGTTGAACATGGCCGTGGCGTTCAGCAGCACCTCGAACGCCAGCACCCCCACGGCCGGCGCCCCCAGCACCGCCACGGCGGCCATCTTGATGGCCAGGGACAGCAGGATCTCCAGCGGATGGAATCGTGCCCCGGTGGTCACGTCGAAGCCCGTGTCGGCGTGGTGCATGCGGTGCAGGCGCCACAGGACGGGCACGTGGTGGACCATCACGTGCTGGCCATAGATCACCAGGTCCAGCACCACCACGGTGATCACGGCCTCGGCCCACAGGGGCAGGTCCACCTGGGCCAGCAGGCCCCAGCCCCGGGCCTCGGCCCACAGGGCCACGCCCACGGGTGCCACGGGAAACACCAGCCGCGCCACCACCGTGTTCAGGGCCACGATGCCCAGGTTGGCCGGCCAGCGGGCCCGGCGCGCCAGGGCCAGGCGGCGGCGCGGGGCCAGGGCCTCCCACCCCATCATCACCGCCAGCACGCCGAAGAAGATGCCCAGGCGCAGGGGAACCTCGTGGGCCAGCAGCCAGGTGTTCAAGGGCGAGTCCATGGGCCATAGATGCGCCTGCGAGGGTGCCAGGTAAAGGGCTGTGTCGTGGCGCCGGGCGGGCTACACTGCGGACCATGAACCTGCATGCCCTGCTCACCGCCCGCGAACAGGCCGGACAGCCGGTCGGCGTGGGCCTCATCGGCGCCGGCAAGTTCGGCACCATGTTCCTGTCCCAGGCCCTGCGCACGCCGGGCCTGCGCATGGTCGGCATCTGCGACCTGCAGCCGCGCCGGGTGGCCGCCGCCCTGGCCGAGGTGGGCTTCGCCCAGGCCCCCGTGCCCCTGTTCGAGGACCCCATGGCGCTGATCGCCGCCGGCGGCGTGGACGTGGTGATCGATTCCACCGGCGACCCGGCGGCCGGCATCCGCCACGCCCTGGCCTGCTGCGAGCATGGCAAGCACGTGGTGATGGTGAACGTGGAGGCCGACGTGCTGGCCGGCCCCCTGCTGCGCCGACGGGCCGATGCGGCGGGCGTGGTCTATTCCCT
Organism: Rhodobacterales bacterium; assembly: GCA_020446745.1. Taxonomy (GTDB): domain Bacteria; phylum Pseudomonadota; class Alphaproteobacteria; order Rhodospirillales; family JACKKN01; genus JAGREA01. Next base: position 13,791 of record JAGREA010000379.1, read on the forward strand.
GGCCTACGGCGACCAGCCGGCGCTGATCTGCGAGCAGGTGGACTGGGCCCGGGCCATCGGGCTGGACGTGGTGGCGGCCGGCAAGGGCACCCTCTACATGCCCGGTTTCCATGCTTCGACCCCCGACACGGTGTGGGACCACTACGGCCTGGACGCCGCCCGCGCCGCCGCCAGCGGCATGAACGCCAAGATGTTCAACTCGTTCCTGGACGGCACCAAGTCGGCCATCGAGATGGCCGCCGTGGCCAACGCCACGGGCCTGACCCCGGCGCCCGACGGCCTGGCCTTTCCCCCCTGCGCGCCCGAGGACCTGGCCAAGACCCTGATCCCGGCCGAAGCGGGCGGCTGCCTGCACCACGCCGGCCAGGTGGAGGTGGTGTCCAGCCGCGGCCGCGACGGGGTGGACCTGGACCGTGACTTGCGCTGGGGCGTCTACGTCACCTTCGCCGCGCCGTCGGACTACGTGAAGCGCTGCTTCGCCGATTACGGCCTGATCACCGATGCCGGGGGTGACTATTCGGCCCTGTGGCGGCCCTACCACCTGATCGGCCTGGAGCTGGGCGTCTCGGTGGCCTCGGCGGCCCTGCGCGGCGAGGCCACGGGGGCGCCCACGGGCTGGCGCGGCGACGCCGTGGCCGTGGCCAAGCGCGACCTGGCCCAGGGCGAGGTGCTGGACGGCGAGGGCGGCTTCACCGTATGGGGCCGCCTGATGCCCGCCGCCGACAGCCTGGCCGCCGGCGCCCTGCCCATCGGCCTGGCCCACGGCGTGGCCCTGACGGCGCCGGTGAAGGCCGGGACCGTGGTCCGCTGGGCCGACGTGGCGGCCGACGAAACGGACCCCGCCGTGCGCGTGCGCCGCGAGATGGAGGCCGCCTTCGGCGCCGTCTGACGGGGGGCGCCGCGCCGCCCCCATGGCTTTTGACTCCCTGCCGCACTGCGCGTAAACTTGTTCGCACTTGCAAAAATCTGTCTGCGACATGTCCGCCCCGCAACCCGCCCGCCAGACTGGAACTTCCGCGGCCGACGGCCCCCTGGCCGACTACCGCATGCTGCTGGCGGCCGGCGAGATCCAGCCCGATCCCCTGCAGGCCCTGGCGGTGGAAAAGCTGCAGAGCCTGAGCCACGCCCTGGTCAACTATGAACCGGAAAGCGGCTATACCGGCTGGAAGGCCCGGTTCGGCCTGGCCCGGCGGCGGCGCGCCAACCCGCCCATGGGGCTGTACCTGTACGGCGGCGTGGGGCGCGGCAAGTCCATGGTCATGGACCTGTTCTTCCGTTCGGTGCCGGTGGAACGCAAGCGCCGGGTCCACTTCCACGCCTTCATGCAGCAGGTCCACGCGCGGCTGAACGAATACCGCAAGTGGAAGGGCCGGGCCGACGATCCCATCCCCCCCGTGGCCGAGCGCCTGGCCCAGGAAACCTGGCTGCTGTGCTTCGACGAGCTGCAGGTGCTGGACATCGCCGACGCCATGATCCTGGGCCGCCTGTTCCAGGTGCTGTTCGACAAGGGGGTGGTGGTGGTCTGCACCTCCAACCGGCCGCCCCACGACCTGTACAAGGACGGCCTGCAGCGCGAGCTGTTCCTGCCCTTCATCGACCTGTTCGAGGACAAGCTGGACGTGCTGGCCCTGGACGGGCCCACCGACTACCGCCTGGAACGCCTGCGCGCCATGGACGTCTACCTGACGCCCCCCGACGCGGCGGCCCGCGCCCAGTTGGAGGAGGACTTCCGGCGCCTGTCCGGCGGCGCCGCGGCGGGGCCCGAGGCCCTGCTGGTGCATGGCCGCCGGGTGGAGATCCCCCAGGTCGCCGACGGCGTGGCCCTGGCCACCTTCGCCGACCTGTGCGCCCGGCCCCTGGGCGCCGCCGACTACCTGGAGATCGCCGCCCGCTTCCACACCCTGGTGCTGGCCGACATTCCGGCCCTGACCCCCGACAAGCGGGACCAGGCGAAGCGCTTCGTGACCCTGATCGACGCGCTGTACGAACACCGGGTCAACCTGATCTGTTCCGCCGCCCGCCCGCCCGAGTCCCTGTATCCGGCCGGCGACGGCGCCTTTGAATTCGAACGCACCGCATCGCGCCTGATCGAGATGCAATCCGAGGCCTATATCACCCGCGAACACCTGAGCGCCTGACCGGCCGCGGCGCCCGAAGGCGCCGCCCGCGACCCCGCGCATATAAGGAGACGCTAAACAATTCCGGGAACGCGCCCGCCGCCTTGCGTCCGTTGGGAAAGCAGGTTAGGTAAGGAGCGACGGATTTGTGCACTGCGGCATGACGGCGCCGGCGGGAAGGGTCCCGCCGGCCCGGTCGCTGTCCGCAAGGGGACCCGCGCGGCCGCCCGGCCGTGCCTCGCACCAAACAAGGGGATACTTCCATGGCTCGCAAGAAGATCGCACTCATCGGCGCCGGCAACATCGGCGGCACGCTGGCGCACCTGGTGGCGCTGAAGGAGTTGGGCGACGTCGTCCTGTTCGACATTGTTGAAGGCGTGCCCCAGGGCAAGTCCCTGGACCTGGCCGAGTCGACCCCCATCGAGTGCGTCGATTCCGCCCTCAGGGGGGCCAACGACTATGCGGACATCGCCGGGTCGGACGTGATCATCGTCACCGCCGGCGTGCCCCGCAAGCCGGGCATGAGCCGCGACGACCTGATCGGCACCAACGCCAAGGTCATGAAGGCCGTGGGCGAGGGCATCAAGGCCCACGCGCCGAACGCCTTCGTGGTCTGCATCACCAACCCGCTGGACGCCATGGTGTGGGCGCTGCGCGAGGTGGCGGGCCTGCCCCACAACATGGTGGTCGGCATGGCCGGGGTGCTGGATTCGGCCCGCTTCCGCTATTTCCTGGCCGAGGAGTTCAAGGTTTCCGTGCAGGACGTGACGGCCTTCGTGCTGGGCGGCCACGGCGACACCATGGTGCCGCTGCTGCGCTATTCCACCGTGGCCGGCATCCCGGTGCCCGACCTGATCAAGATGGGCTGGAGCACCGACGAGAAGATGGCGCAGATCGTGCAGCGGACCCGCGACGGCGGGGCCGAGATCGTTGGCCTGCTGAAGACCGGTTCCGCCTTCTACGCCCCCGCCGCCGCCGGCATCCAGATGGCCGAGGCCTATCTGAAGGACCAGAAGCGGGTGCTGCCCTGCGCCGCCTACGTGAGCGGCCAGTACGGGGTGGACGGCGTCTACGTGGGCGTGCCGGTGGTCATCGGCGCCGGTGGCGTGGAAAAGGTTGTCGAGATCGAGCTGGACGCCGACGAGCAGGCGGGCTTCGACAAGTCGGTGGACGCCGTGCGCGGACTCATCGACATCACCAAGGGCCTGATGGGCTAAGGGGAGCAGGCATGAACATCCACGAGTATCAAGCCAAGCAGTTGCTGGCCAAGTACGGGGTCGCCGTACCCCGGGGCGGTGTGGCCTACACCCGCCCCGAGGCGGAATCCGTGGCCAAGGACCTGGGCGGTCCGGTCTGGGTGGTGAAGTCCCAGATCCACGCGGGCGGCCGCGGCGCCGGCCGGTTCAAGGACAACCCGGACGGCAAGGGGGGCGTGCGGGTCGTCAAGTCCATCGAGGACGTGGTGGACAACGTCGATGAAATGCTGGGCCACGTGCTGGTCACCAAGCAGACCGGCCCGGCGGGCAAGGAAGTGAAGCGCCTTTACATCGAGGAAGGCTGCAACATCGCCCGCGAGCTGTACCTGAGCGTGCTGATCGACCGGGCCACCTCGCGCATCACCGTGATGGCCTCCACCGAGGGCGGCATGGAGATCGAGGAGGTTGCCGCGCGCACCCCCGAGAAGATCCTGAAGGTCGCCATCGACCCGCTGACGGGCATCCAGCCCTACCACTGCCGCCAGATCGCCTTCGGGCTGGGCCTGGAAGGCAAGCAGGTGGGATCGGCCGTCAAGTTCCTGATGGCCATGTACAAGGCCTTCACCGACCTGGACGCCAGCCTGGTCGAGGTCAACCCCCTGGTGGTCACCGGCGACGACAAGGTCATCGCCCTGGACGCCAAGATGAACTTCGACGACAACGCCCTGTTCCGCCACAAGGACGTGGAGGAACTGCGCGACGAGGACGAAGAGGATCCGGCCGAGCTGGAAGCGGCGCGGCACGACCTGAACTACATCAAGCTGGACGGCGACATCGGCTGCATGGTCAACGGCGCCGGCCTGGCCATGGCCACCATGGACATCATCAAGCTCTATGGCGGCGAGCCGGCCAACTTCCTGGACGTGGGCGGCGGCGCCACCAAGGAGCGGGTGACCACCGCCTTCAAGATCATCCTGTCCGATCCCAACGTGGAAGGCATCCTGGTCAACATCTTCGGCGGCATCATGCGGTGCGACGTGATCGCCGAGGGCGTGGTAGCGGCGGCCCGCGAGGTCAGCCTGAACGTGCCCCTGGTGGTGCGCCTGGAAGGCACCAACGTGGACCTGGGCAAGAACATCCTGGCCCAGTCGGGCCTGCCCATCGTGTCGGCCGACGACCTGGCGGATGCCGCCCAGAAAGTCGTCAAAGCGGTGAAGGAGGCCTCCTGACCATGGCCGTTCTCGTTGATTCAAACACCAAGGTCATCTGCCAGGGCTTCACCGGCGCGCAGGGGACCTTCCATTCCGAACAGGCGATCGCCTATGGCACCCAGGTGGTTGGCGGCGTGACCCCCGGCAAGGGCGGCACCACCCACCTGGACCTGCCCGTGTTCGACACCGTGGCCGACGCCGTGGCCGGCACCGGGGCCAATGCCTCGGTCATCTACGTGCCGCCGCCGTTCGCGGCGGACGCCATCCTGGAAGCCATCGATGCCGAACTGCCGCTGGTGGTGTGCATCACCGAAGGCATCCCGGTGATGGACATGGTGAAGGTCAAGAAGGCGCTGGCGTCCTCCTCGACCCGCCTGGTGGGCCCCAACTGCCCGGGCGTCATCACCCCCGGCCAGTGCAAGATCGGCATCATGCCGGGGCACATCCACACCCCGGGCTGCGTCGGCGTCGTCAGCCGGTCGGGCACCCTGACCTACGAGGCGGTGGCCCAGACCACGGCCGAGGGGCTGGGGCAGACCACCTGCATCGGCATCGGCGGCGACCCCATCAACGGCACCAACTTCGTCGACTGCCTGGACATGTTCCTGGGCGACGACGCCACCGAGGCGATCGTGATGATCGGCGAAATCGGCGGCACGGCGGAGGAAGAGGCGGCCCAGTTCATCAAGGATTCGGGCACCAAGAAGCCGGTCGTCAGCTTCATCGCCGGCGTCACCGCCCCGCCGGGGCGGCGCATGGGCCATGCCGGCGCCATCATCTCGGGCGGCAAGGGCACGGCGGGCGACAAGATCGAAGCCATGCGGTCCGCCGGCATCCACGTGGCCGATTCTCCGGCCGAACTGGGAAGCACCATGTCCAAAGCCCTGAAGGGCTGATATCCTGACATCTCCCCGGAAGCCGAAACGGCTTCCGGGACACCGATCGGGCGGGGGGGCGTGCCGGGCACGCCGCCCCCGTTCTGGTCATTGGACGCGCATCTGAGACGCAACAGAGAGAGGAACGCGGGTTCCACCCCACCGCGTTCCGGGCCGGGAACATGGCACAGACACTCGACACGCTGCTGAGCGGTACCAACGCGACGTTCGTCGCCGAACTTTACACCCGTTACCTGGACAATCCCAACTCGGTGGACCCGAGTTGGGTTTCGTTCTTCAAGGACCTGCAGGACGACGGCAAGGCCATGCTGGACGAGCTGCGCGGCGCCACCTGGGCGACGTCGGAAGCCGCCGTCATCGGCCGCGCCGCCGTGGCGGTCCGCCCGTCGGGCGCCGGCCCGGCCGCCGGCCTGGCCCGGGGACTGGACAACCTGGCCGACGCCGACCAGGTGCGCCGGGCCACCCTGGACACCATCCGCGCCCTGATGATGATCCGCACCTACCGGGTGCGCGGCCACCTGATCGCCAACTTCGACCCCCTGGGGCTGGAAGGCCAGAAGCACCATCCGGAACTGGAGCCCTCGTACTGGGGCTTCGAGGAGGCCGACCTGGACCGGCCCATCTTCATCGACAACGTGCTGGGCATGGAGACGGCCTCGGTGCGCGAGATCATGAAGGTGCTGAAGGCCACCTACTGCTCGACCATCGGCGTCGAGTTCATGCACATCCAGAGCCCCGAGGAAAAGGCCTGGATCCAGCGCCGCATCGAAAACATCGGCAACCGCACCGAATTCACGGTCATGGGCCGGCGCACCATCTACCAGCGCCTGGTCGAGGCCGAGGGCTTCGAGCGGTTCCTGGACAAGAAGTACCGGGGCACCAAGCGGTTCGGCCTGGACGGCGGCGAATCCCTGATCGCCGGCATCGAGCAGATCCTGAAGCGCGGCAGCCAGCTGGGCGTCAAGGAGGTGGTCATCGGCATGCCCCACCGCGGGCGCCTGAACGTGCTGGCCTCCATCATGTGCAAGCCCTACGTGGCCATGTTCGCCGAATTCCGCGGCATCTCGTCGCGCCCCGACGACGTGCAGGGCTCGGGCGACGTGAAGTACCACCTGGGCACCTCGGCCGACCGGGTGTTCGACGGCTCCACCGTGCACCTGTCGCTGACCGCCAACCCGTCGCACCTGGAAGCCGTGAACCCGGTGGTCCTGGGCAAGGTGCGGGCCAAGCAGAACCAGCGCGAGGACCGCAAGCGCAGCGAGGTCATGGGCCTGCTGATGCACGGCGACGCGGCCTTCGCCGGCCAGGGCCTGGTGGCCGAAAGCCTGGATTTCTCGCAAATCCGCGGCTACCGCATCGGCGGCACCATCCACCTGATCGTCAACAACCAGATCGGCTTCACCACGGCGCCGTCCAAAAGCCGCTCGTCGCCCTATCCGTCGGACTGGGCGAAGATCATCCAGGCGCCCATCTTCCACGTGAACGGCGACGATCCGGAAGCCGTGGTGCACGTGTCGCGCATCGCCACCGAATTCCGCGACGAATTCAAGCGCGACGTGGTGATCGACCTGTTCTGCTATCGCCGGCACGGCCACAACGAGGGCGACGAGCCCATGTTCACCCAGCCGCGCATGTACGACACCATCCGCAAGCACCCCACCACGCGCACCATCTATGCCCGCAAGCTGGTGGCCGAGGGCGTGATGACCGAGGCCGAGGCCGAGGGCATGGTCACCGAGTTCGACCAGCGCCTGGAAAAGGACTTCGAGGCGTCGGAGAACTTCCGTCCCAACCAGGCCGACTGGCTGGAAGGCCGCTGGAAGGGCCTGTCCTCCATGACCGGCGAGGAGGAGCTGCGCGACGACGACACCTCGGCCCCCATCGAGCTGCTGCGCAAGGTGGGCCTGTCCATTTCCCGCGAACCCGACAACTTCAACCTGAACGGCAAGATCGCCCGCCAGCTCAAGGCCCGGGCCGAAATGGCCGAAACGGGCACCGGCATCGACTGGGCCATGGGCGAGGCCCTGGCCTTCGGCACCCTGCTGTGCGAGGGCAACAACGTGCGCCTGTCGGGCCAGGATTCCGGCCGCGGCACCTTCTCGCACCGCCACTCCGTGCTGGTGGACCAGAAGGACGAGGAGCACTACTACCCGCTCAGCGAGGTGCAGCCCGGCCAGGGCACCTTCGAGGTGCTGGACAGCCCGCTGTCCGAAGCCGGCGTGCTGGGCTTCGAATACGGCTATTCCCTGGCCGATCCCGACACCCTGGTGCTGTGGGAAGCCCAGTTCGGCGACTTCGCCAACGGCGCCCAGGTGATCATCGACCAGTTCATCGCCTCGGGCGAATCCAAGTGGCTGCGCCTGTCGGGCGTCGTCATGCTGCTGCCCCACGGCTACGAGGGCCAGGGGCCCGAGCATTCGTCGGCCCGCATCGAGCGGTTCCTGCAGCTGTGCGCCGAGGACAACCTGCAGGTCTGCAACTGCACCACGCCGGCCAACTACTTCCACGTCCTGCGCCGCCAGATGCGCCGCAACTTCCGCAAGCCCCTGGTGGTGTTCACGCCCAAGTCGCTGCTGCGCCACAAGCTGGTGGTGTCGGACATCGAGGAGATGGGCCCCGGCACCCGGTTCAAGCGGGTGCTGAAGGAGGTCGACAAGCTGGTGTCCGACGCCAAGGTGCGCCGCGTGGTGCTGTGCTCGGGCAAGGTCTACTACGACCTGCTGGAAAGCCGGCGCGCGCAGGGCATCGACGACGTGGCCATCGTGCGGGTGGAACAGATGTACCCCTGGCCGCGCCGCGGCCTGACCCGGCAGATCGAGCGCTACCCCAACGCCGAGGTGGTGTGGTGCCAGGAGGAACCGGCCAACATGGGCCCCTGGACGTTCATCGCCCCGCGCATGGAATCGATCCTGCGGGAACTGGACCGCACCCCCAGCCGCATCTGCTACACCGGCCGCAAGAGCGCCGCCTCGCCGGCCACGGGCCTGTTCTCCACCCACGTGAAGGAACAGGCGGCCCTGGTGGCCGACGCCCTGACCACGCCCCTGGGGCAGATCGAGCAGCCCTTCGGCCTGGGCCTGTTCACCGATGCCGAATGCACCAAGGCGGCGGCGAAACCGGCCATGGCAAAACGTCCGGCGACCAAGCGGGCGCCGGCCAAGCGCGCCACCAAGAAAGCCTAACCGCGGCCCCGGCCGCAGGATCCTGGAATCGAGGGACAGATGACAACGGAGATCAAGGTTCCCACCCTGGGAGAATCCGTGACGGAAGCCACGGTCGCCAAATGGTTCAAGGCGGTGGGAGACGCCGTTGCCGCGGACGAGCCGCTGGTGGAACTGGAAACCGACAAGGTGACGCTGGAGGTTCCGGCCCCGGCGTCGGGCACCCTGGAATCCATCGTCGCCGGCGAAGGCGACGAGGTGGAGGTGGGGGCCCTGCTGGGCACGCTGATGGAAGGGGCCGCGAAGCCCACCGCCGACCGCCCCGTGGCCGTGGCCGAACCCGGCGTGACGGAAGCGGACCTGAAGGCCCAGGACGAGCCCGCCCC
>JAGREA010000380.1 GCA_020446745.1 Rhodobacterales bacterium
GATGGACCGGACGATGCCGGTGGACCGGACGATTCTGGGGGCCGGGCGCCGGACAGGGCCGCCACCACGTCGCGCCGGCCCAGGTGGCGGGCGATCTGCGCCACCGTGCGGCCGCTGGCGTCGCGCGCCGTCACGTCGGCCCCGGCATCCAGGGCCCGGCGCACGGCGGCGGCGTCGCCGGCCTCCACGGCCTGGAACAGGGCCCGGGTGGGGCCGTCCAAGGCCGCCAGGGCATCCTGCGCCCGGGCCTCGGCCGGCCACAGGGCGGCGGGCCCGGCGGCGCCGGCCATCATCAGGGCGCCGGCCACCAACCAGGCCGCGTGGCGAGTGAACCGTGCCATGTCGTGCGTCCGCTGCTTCCCTGCCTGTGCCCGTATCGACGGGACCCCGTTTGCGATACCATGCCGGGCGCGCCCAAACAACACGGCGCGGCAAAACCATGACGGGACAGGGAGGAACGGGAATGATCCGGCGCATGGGATGGGCCCCGGTGGCCGTGGCGGCGGTGCTGGCCTGGTCGGCGGCCGTGATGCCCCCGGCCGCCAGGGCCGAGGAAGTGACGATCAAGCCCGGCGCGCTGACGCTGAACGCCAACCTGGAAACGGCCGACGGCGCCGGCCCGGAAAGCCCCATCGTGCTGATCACCCACGGCACCCTGGCCCACAACGGCATGGAGATCATCCGCGCCCAGCAGAAGCTGCTGGCCGAGCGCGGCCTGTCCAGCCTGGCCATCAACCTGTCCCTGGGCCTGGACAACCGCCACGGCATGTACGACTGCAAGGTGCCCCACGTGCACGGCCAGCACGACGCGGCCGACGAGATCGCCGCCTGGGTGGGCTGGCTGGTGGCGCGCGGGGCCACGGACATCACGGTGATGGGCCATTCCCGGGGCGGTACCCAAATGGCCGCCTACGCCGCCGGCCCCACCCGCCACCCGGCGGTGAAGCGGGCCGCGCTGATGGCGCCGGGCACCTGGGACAAGGCCAAGGTGGCGGCCGGGTACGAAAAGGCCAACGGGCAGCCCCTGCAACTGGTGCTGGACCTGGCCTGGCAGGCCGTGGCCGCCGGCCGCCCCGGCGAAATGCTGCACGACACGGGCATCCTGTACTGCCCCGGCGCCACCGTGTCGGCGGGCAGCTTCGTGTCCTACTACCAGGAAGACCCGCGCCTGAGCATCCTGACCCTGATCGACGACGTGCCCATCCCCACCCTGATCCTGGCCGGCACCGCCGACACGGTGGTGGCCGACCTGATCCCGGCCATGCCGGCCCACCTGCGCGACGGGGTGACCCTGAAGGTGATCGACGGGGCCGACCACTTCTTCCTGGATTTCTATGGCGAGGACGCGGCCGATGCCGTGGCGGCGTTCGTGGAAGACGGAGGAACCTGACATGAAATACCGGCCGTTGGGGGGCAGCGGGCTGGCCGTTTCCCACCTGTGCCTGGGGGCCATGATGTTCGGCGGCCCGACGACGGCGAAGACGGCGGCGCGCATCGTGGATACGGCGCTGGACCGCGGCATCAACTTCATCGACACGGCCGACATGTACGCCGACGGCCGGTCGGAACAGATCGTCGGACAGGCCATCCGCCACCGCCGCGACCACTGGGTGCTGGCCACCAAGGGCGGCAACCGGGCCGGCCCCGGGGTGAACGAGCGGGGGCTGGGGCGGCGCTGGATCACCACCGCCGTGGAGCGCAGCCTGAAGCGCCTGGGCACCGACGTGATCGACCTTTACTACCTGCACCGCGACGATCCCCGGGCCGACCTGGCCGATACGGTGGCCACCCTGGGCGACCTGATCCGCGCCGGCAAGATCCGCCACTGGGGGTTCAGCAACTTCCGGGCCTGGCGCATGGCCCTGGCGGTGGGCCTGGCCCGGGCCCAGGGGGTGCCGGCGCCGGTGGCCTGCCAGCCCTACTACAACATCCTGAACCGCATGCCCGAGGTGGAGGTCCTGCCCGCCTGCGCCCATTTCGACCTGGGCGTGGTGCCCTACAGCCCCCTGGCCCGGGGCGTGCTGACGGGCAAGTACGCCCCGGATTCCGAGCCGGCCAAGGGCAGCCGCGCCGGACGCCAGGACGAACGCATGATGCAGACGGAATTCCGCCCCGAATCCCTGGCCATCGCCCGCACCCTGGTGGACCACGCCCAGGCCCGGGGCATGACCGGCGGCGACTTTGCCGTGGCCTGGCTGCTGGCCCACCGGCAGGTGTCGTCGGTGCTGGCGGGGCCGCGCACCCTGGCCCAGTGGACCGCCTACCTGAGCGCCCTGGACTTCGCCATCACGGCCGATGACGAGGCCGTGGTGGACCGCCTGGTGCCGCCGGGCCATCCCTCCACGCCGGGCTACACGGACCCGGCCTATCCCATCATCGGCCGGGTGACCTGAGGCGGCGTCGGCCCCTCAGAACACCACCGCCGTCAGCCGGCCCCGGGGCGACAGCACCAGCACATCGTCGTCACCGTCGCCGTCCAGGTCGCGGGCGGCGGCGCGGCTGTCGAGGGGCAGGGACAGGGGCAGGCGGGCCACCTCGGCGAGGGACCCGTCCAGCGGGCGCAGCAGGCGCACCCAGGCGCGGTCCAGGACGGGCAGGGGGCAGGCCTCCGTCGAAGGCGCGGGCGCCGGCGCCAGGGCCACGGGCGGGGCACCTTCCATGGCCAGGGCCAGAATGGCGCCGTCGCCGGTGCAGGCCCGGCCTCCGGTGGGCGTTTCCGGGGCCGGGGAGAGGGTCAGGCCCTTGGCGGTCAGTTTGGGGGCGTAGACCGGCCCGCGCGGGTCCGTCAGGCGGCCGTCGGCCTGCAGGCGCAGGTCGGCGCGGCTGAGGGTGGCCTGAAAGACCTGGGGATCGGCGGCGCGGGCGGGCGAGGGGAATGCGGCCAGGGCGGCCAGCACCAGCGGGCACAGGGCGTGGCGGAACCCCGCCATGGCCTCAGGCGGCGGAGACGCCGGCGGCGTACTGCAGGATGTTGTCGATGGAATCGAAGTTGTCCAGGGACACGTCCGTGGGGTCCACCTCCACCTCGGTGGCCGTTTCCAGGAACATGATCAGATCCACCATCACGAACGAGTCCAGCAGGCCCGACGAGAACAGCGGGTCGGAATCCGTCACGTCCGCCGTGGGCAGGCCAAGGTCTTGTTCCAGGAAGGTCAACAGGGCGTCGCGGGTCAGGCTCATGGGCTTGGCGGATCAGCTTGTGGTCACGGGAAACGGCGTTCTGTTTTTCATGTTTCGGCGCCGGCCGCAAGACGCTTCTGGGCGTCGGCCTTCAGGGCCGGGCGGTCGGGCTTGCCGCTGGCCGTGCGGGGCATGGCGTCCAGCACCACCACCTCCTGCGGCACCATGTAGGAGGGCAGGCGCCCGCCCAGGGCCCGGCGCAGGGCCAGGGGCGTGAGGTCCGCCCCGGCCCGGGGCACCACGAACACGGCCAGCACGGTGTCGCCGTCGGCGTCGGTCACGTCCACCAGCTCGGCCTCGGCCACGGCGTCCAGGTTGGTGATCTCGTGGGTGATCTCGTCGGGATAGATGCGGTTGCCGGCCACCTTCAGCATGGCGTCCTTGCGGCCCTTCAGGGTCAGGTAGCCGTCGGCGTCGAGCGTCCCGAAGTCGCCGGTCAGGATGGCCACCTCGGCCGGGTCGTCGGCGCCGTGGAAGGGGTTGGGCACCCGCTTGCCCTCGGGCCCGCCGCCCAGGTAGCCCAGCATGGTCCCCAGGCCCGTGTGCACCACCTGGCCGCCGGTGCCGGGCGGGCAGGGGTTGCCATCGTCGTCGATCACGTACAGCCGCACCCCGCCGAAGGCCCGGCCGACGCTGTCCCCGTGGGCGTCGATCTCGTGGGGCAGCAGGCAGGCGGCGCGGAAGGCCTCGGTCTGGCCGTAGGTCTTGATGATGCCGATGCCGGGCGTGATGGCCCGCAGGTCCCGCAGGTGGCGCGGGCTCAGGCTGCCGCCGGAGACGGTCACGTAGCGCAGGGTGGCGTGGGGCCCGGCGGGGTCGAAGCCCATGCCGGCGCCGATCATGTCGCGCCAGATGGAGGGCACGGCGGAGATGCCCGTCACCCCGTGTTCGGCCACGGCGTTCAGGATGTCGGCCGGCAGCCAGGAATCCAGCAGTACCAGCCGTGCCCCCACCCGCAGGGCCGAGCAGAGCTGGTTCAGCCCCACGTCGAAGGAGAACGGCAGGATGCTCAGCAGCACGTCGTCGGCGCTCAGGCCGAACCAGTCGATCTCGGCATCGGCCCGGGCCAGCAGGTCGTCGGCGGCGATCAGCACCCCCTTGGGCATGCCCGTGGAGCCCGAGGTGAACAGGCAGCAGCCGGCCGGCAGGCCGTCGGGCCGTGCCATCGGGCCCGGGGTTTCCGGCAGCGCCGGGTCGGCCAGGTCCAGGATGGACAGGGCGTGGTCTTCGGCCAGGCGGGCCGTGGTCTTCTCGTGGATGGCGGAAAAGGCGCCGTCGCGCAGGATGTGCCAGGGGGCCTGGGCCATGGGCCGGTCCGTGCCCAGCTCGGCCCGCAGGCCCATCAGCCCCGGCCCGTCCAGCACCAGCAGGGGCGCGCCCGTGTCGGCCATGATGCGGTCGATCTGCGGCGGGCGCAGCTTGCGGTTCAGC
>JAGREA010000381.1 GCA_020446745.1 Rhodobacterales bacterium
CGAATTCCAGGCCAAGTCCCAGGACCAGGTGGCCCGCAGCCCGGTGCTGTCGGGCCTGCCCTGGCTGGCCACGGACACCATCGACGATTCGGGCGCCGGCGCCTGGGACGGCGGCCCCCGCAGCCCCGACGAGCTGGCCTTCCTGCAGTACACCTCGGGCTCCACGGCGGCGCCCAAGGGGGTGATGGTCAGCCACGGCAACCTGTTCGCCAACATGCGCCAGCTCGAAGTGGGCATGGGCCACAACGAGCAGACCAACGTGGTGAGCTGGCTGCCCCTGTTCCACGACATGGGGCTGATCGGCAACCTGATCCATCCCCTGTACCTGGGCACCAACTGTGCCCTGATGCCGCCCATCCGCTTCATCCAGAAGCCCATCCGCTGGCTGCGGGCCGTCACCCGCTACCGCCCCCATTCCTCGGGCGGGCCCAACTTCGCCTATGACCTGTGCGTGGAAAAGACCACGCCCGAGGAGCGCGAGGGCCTGGACCTGAGCGCCTGGCGCGTGGCCTTCAACGGCGCCGAGCCCATCCGCGCCGAATCCATGCAGGCCTTCGCCACGGCCTTCGCCCCCCACGGGTTCCGGGCCGAGGCCCACTACCCCAACTACGGCCTGGCCGAAGGCACCCTGGCCGTGACCGGCAGCCAGCGCGGCATGCTGCCGGTGGTGCGCGGCTACGACGCGGCGGCCCTGGAACAGCACCGGGCCGAGCCGGCGGCCGTGGACGCGCCGGGCGGCCGCTCCCTGGTCAGCAGCGGCCATTGCGTGGCCGACGCCGACATCGCCATCGCCGACCCGGAATCGGGAGCTCGCCTGGCCGACGGCGCCGTGGGCGAGATCTGGGTGCGCGGGCCCAACGTGGCCCAGGGGTACTGGGACCGGGACGAGGAAACGGCGCAGACCTTCCGCGCCCACACCACCGACGGCCAGGGCCCCTACCTGCGCACCGGCGACCTGGGCTTCCTGGACCGCGGCGAGCTGTTCGTCACCGGGCGCATCAAGGACATGCTCATCGTCCACGGCCGCAACGTCTATCCCCAGGACATCGAGCGCGCCTCGGAAGCCTGCCACGAGGCCATGGTGCCCACCGGCGCCGCCGCCTTCTGCCACACCGAGGACGGGTCCGAGCACATCGTCCTGGTGCAGGAGGTGACGCGCCATTACCGCAAGTACGACCTGGAAGGCGTCGTCGACGCCGCCCGGGCCGCCGTGTGGGGCGAGCTGGAGGTGCCGGTGCAGACCGTGGTGCTGGTCAAGCCGGGATCGAACCCCAAGACCTCGTCGGGCAAGATCATGCGCCACCAGGTGATGCTGAGCTTCCGCGACGGCGAACTGCCGGAAGTCCACCGCTCGGACCTGACCGTGGCCGCCAAGAAGGCCACCACCCAGCCGCCGGAAGGGGACCGGGTGACCCGCACCGACGACCTGGGGTCGTACCTGCGGGTCAAGGTGGCGGCGGCCCTGGGCCAGCCGGTGGAACAGATCGACGGCGCCCGGCCCATCCAGTCCCTGGGCCTGGATTCCCTGCTGGCGGCGCGCCTGGCCCACGGCGTGGAAACGGAACTGGGCATCACCCTGCCGGTCACCACCTTCCTGCGCGACATCACCCTGGACGACCTGGCCGGCGACCTGGCGATCCGCCTGCCCCAGGGCACCGGCGGCCTGCCCGGCCCCGGCGACCAGCGGCCGCCGCCCCTGCCCCTGGAGCCGCCGCGCGAGGCGCCGGCCATGCCCCTGACCCGGGGCCAGCGGGCCCTGTGGTTCCAGTACCGCCTGGTGCCGGAAAGCCCGGCCTACAACATCACCGTGTCGCTGCGCCTGCTGGGGTCCCTGGACCGGGGCGCCCTGCAGCGGGGCCTGGACGGCCTGCTGGCCCGCCACCCCCTGCTGCGCGGCCGGGTGCGCCAGCAGCGCGGCGAGCCGGTGCTGGCCATGGACCTGGCCGCCGCCGCCCATCTGGAGCGCGTGGACCTGACCGGCCAGCCGGCCGCCGCCGTGGAGGCCGCCCTGACCGCGTCGTGCCGCCAGCCCTTCGACCTGACCAGGGGGCCGCTGATCCGCTTCTGCCTGTTCCAGCGGGCC
>JAGREA010000382.1 GCA_020446745.1 Rhodobacterales bacterium
GAAGCCGTTCGACAGGGTGAAGGCGAGCTGGCTGATGGGGTTCGCCCCGGCCTCGGCGATGTGGTAGCCCGAGATGGAGACCGAGTAGAAGTTGCGCACCCGGTGGTGCACGAAATACTCCTGGATGTCGGCCATCATCTTCAGCGCGAACTCGGTGGAGAAGATGCAGGTGTTCTGGCCCTGGTCCTCCTTCAGGATGTCGGCCTGCACGGTGCCGCGCACGTTCTCGTGCACCCATTCGGAAATCTTCTCGATCTCCTCGTCCGTGGGCACGCGGCCGTTGTCGGCCTGGAACTTGTCCACCTGCTGGTCGATGGCCGTGTTCAGGAACATGGCCAGCGCCATGGGCGCCGGGCCGTTGATGGTCATGGACACCGACGTGGTGGGGCTGCACAGGTCGAAGCCCGAATAGAGGACCTTCATGTCCTCCAGGGTGGCGATGGAGACGCCCGAGTTGCCCACCTTGCCGTAGATGTCCGGCCGCTCGTCGGGGTCGAAGCCGTAGAGGGTGACGGAATCGAAGGCCGTGGACAGGCGCTTGGCCGGGGATTCCTTGGACAGCAGATGGAAGCGCCGGTTGGTGCGGAAGGCGTCGCCCTCGCCGGCGAACATGCGGGTCGGGTCCTCGCCCTCGCGCTTGAAGGCGAACACGCCGGCCGTATAGGGGAAGCTGCCGGGCACGTTTTCCTTCAGCAGCCACTTCAGGGTCTCGCCGTCGTCGGCGTAGGACGGCAGGGCCACCTTGGGGATCCGCGAGCCGCTCAGGCTGGTGTGGGTCAGGGCCGTGCGGATTTCCCGGTCGCGGATCTTCACCACGTACTCGTCGCCGGCATAGTTTTCCCGCACCGTGGGCCAGATCTCCAGCAGCTTGCGGGCCCGGGGGTCCAGGGCCTCCTCGCGGGCCGCCAGCAGGCCGTCCAGGCCGCTGGCGTCGGCCCCCGCGGCCGTCAGCATGCGCCGGGTCTCGCGCAGGGCCTGGCGCTCGCGGGCCACGGCCACCTGCTCGGCGATGGTGCGGTGGTAACCGCGCACCGTGTCGGCGATCTCGGCCAGATAGCGCGCCCGCTGCGGCGGCACGATGGCGGCGCCGGGCTGGGAATGGCGGCTGTCCACGGCCGGGGCCGAGGTGGTCCAGGCGCCCAGGCCCTTGGCCCGGAACTGCTGCGCCAGGTTGATGTGCAGCGCCGTCACGCCCGGGTCGGCGAAGCGCGCGGCGATGGTGCCGAACACGGGCATCTCGTCCACCGGGGTGGTGAAGGCCTCGTGGTTGCGCTGCATCTGCTTGGACACGTCGCGCAGCGCGTCCAGCGCGCCCTTGCGGTCGAACTTGTTGATGGCCACGGCATCGGCGAAGTCCAGCATGTCGATCTTCTCAAGCTGGCTGGCGGCGCCGAATTCGGGGGTCATGACGTACAGCGACACGTCCACGTGCTGGACGATGCCGGCGTCCCCCTGGCCGATGCCGGGCGTTTCCACCACCACCAGGTCGTAGCCGGCGGCCTTGCAGGCGGCCACCATGTCGGGGATGGCCGGCGGCACCTCGTTGCCGGAATCCCGCGTGGCGATGGACCGCATGAAGATGTTGTCGGCCGTGATGGCGTTCATGCGGATGCGGTCGCCCAGCAGCGCGCCCCGGGTCTTCCGCCGGGTCGGGTCGATGGCGATGATGGCGATGCGCGGCTCGTTGCAGTAGCGCCGGAAACGCAGGATCAGTTCGTCGGTCAGCGACGACTTGCCGGCCCCGCCGGTGCCGGTGATGCCCAGCACGGGCACCCGGGCCTTTTGCGCCGACGCCTGGCGGATGGCCTTCAGCGCGTCCTCGGCCAGGCCGCCGTTCTCGATGGCCGACATCAGGCGGGCCAGGCCGGGCACCGTTTCCAGGCCCTCGATGCCGGGGGTGTCGCGGCAGGGGTCCACGTCGGCCCGGCGCACCATGTCCTGGATCATGCCCTGCAGGCCCATGGTCTGGCCGTCCTCGGGCGAATACAGGCGTTCGACGCCATAATTGTGCAGGTCGCGCACCTCGTCGGGCACGATGACGCCGCCGCCGCCGCCGAACACCTTGATGTCGCCCCGCCCGGCCTCGCGCAGCAGGTCCACCATGTACTTGAAGTACTCCACGTGGCCGCCCTGGTAGGAGGAAACGGCGATGCCGCTGGCGTCCTCCTGCACCGCCGCCGTCACCACGTCCTGGACCGACCGGTTGTGGCCCAGGTGGATGACCTCGGCCCCCGCCGACTGCAGGATGCGGCGCATGATGTTGATGGAGGCATCATGGCCGTCGAACAGGCTGGCCGCGGTGACGAAGCGGATGGGATGCTTGGCCTTGTAGGCGGCCGGCTGGGCAAGGGCGGCGGAATCGTCGGGCACGGCGGGCTCCCATGGTTCGGTGCGGCGTCGATGGGCACCGCGGCATTGGGGCCGCAGCGCAAAAACCGGCACGCGCAGGTCCGTGGAGGGGGAATTGTGACAGCGTGCCCCGTTTCCCTCAACCCGGCCGGCGTTCCGGCGAGTTTACGTTTACGTAAACGTTAAGCGCATTGCAAGCCCCAATCGGCCCCGGCTGGCGCCTGTGACATGGCAGGAAAGGACCTGTGATGAGAGATTAAAGGTATATCATCCCTCTTCACGTTTATCATCGGGCATGTTACGTCCCTGTACGCTTTAATTCGGTCACAACCACAAGGATTCTCCCCATGCCCACCCTGGCCCGTGCCCTGCTGACCGCCCTGAAGGACCATGGCGCGCGGGAGATCTTCGGCATCCCCGGCGACTTCGCCCTGCCCTTCTTCAAGCACATCGAGGACAGCAACCTGCTGCCGCTCCATACGCTCAGCCACGAGCCCGGCGTGGGCTTCGCCGCCGACGCCGCGGCCCGCCTGCGTTCCGGCCTGGGGGTGGCGGCGGTCACCTACGGCGCCGGGGCGCTGAACATGGTCAACGCCGTGGCCCAGGCCTATGCGGAGAAGTCGCCCCTGGTGGTCATCTCCGGCGCCCCGGGGGCCAGCGAGGGGGCCCGGGGCCTGGGCCTGCACCACCAGGTGAAGCACCTGGACACCCAGGCGGTGATCTATCGCGAGCTGACCTGCGACCAGGCCATCCTGCGCGACGCCGCCACGGCGCCGGCCGAGATCGCCCGGGTGCTGCGCAACGCCCGCGACCGCTCGCTGCCCGTCTACATCGAACTGCCCCGCGACATGGTGGGTGCGCCCTGCGACGACGTGCCGGTCCTGCCCCCCCTGCCCTGGGACGACGCGGCGGCCCGGGCCGCCGCCGCCGCCGTGATGGCGCGGCTGAAGACGGCGGCGCGGCCGGTGATCCTGTGCGGGGTGGAGATCCGCCGCTTCGGCCTGGAAGACAAGGTGGCCCGCCTGGCCCGCACCCTGGGCCTGCCCACGGCCACCAGCTTCATGGGCCGGGGCCTGCTGGCCGGGGCCGAGGCGCCGCTGATGGGCACCTACCTGGGCCAGGCCGGCGACGAGGCCGTGTGCCATGCGGTGGAGGACTCCGACGCCCTGCTGATGCTGGGCGTGATCCTGGCCGACACCAACTTCGGCGTGTCGGCCCGCAACGTGGACATGCGCAACGCCGTGCACGCCTTCGACCGCGAGGTCCGCCTGTCCCACCACGTGTATCCCAACATCCCCCTGCCGGCCCTGGTGGATGCCCTGCTGGACATCGCCGAGCCCCTGGGCACGGCCACCGCCGCCGCCGACGCCTTTCCCCGCGGCCTGGTGGCCGACGACGCCCCCGTGACGCCCACCGACATCGCCATGGCCGTCAACGACCTGTTCGACCGGGTGGGGCGCCTGCCCATCGCCAGCGACATGGGCGACTGCCTGTTCACGGCCATGGACATCGAGCACACGGAACTGGTGGCGCCGGGCTATTACGCCTCCATGGGGCCGGGGGTGCCGGCGGGGCTGGGGTTGCAGGCGGCCTCGGGCCGGCGGCCCCTGGTGCTGGTGGGCGACGGGGCCTTCCAGATGACCGGGTGGGAACTGGGCAACTGCCGCCGCCACGGCTGGGCGCCCATCGTCATCCTGTTCAACAACCGAAGCTGGGAAATGCTGCGCACCTTCCAGCCCGGCCCGGCCTATCACGACCTGGACGACTGGCGCTTCGCCGACATGGCCCCGGGCATGGGCGGCGCCGGCCACCGGGTGGCCACCCGGGTGGCCCTGAAGGCGGCCCTGGACGCCGCCTGGGACGACCCGTCGCGGTTCCACCTGATCGAGGTGATGCTGGACCGGGGCGCCATTTCCCGCACCCTGGAACGGTTCGTCGGGGCCATCCGCAAGATGTCCGTGCTGGGCGCTTGACGAGGGCCCGCCGCTTCCCGATGCTGTGCGCCCCCGCCCCCGGGGCCAGAATCAAGTCAGGCCGGGCCAACCGCCGCCGATCCGATCCGATCCGCCCGTCCCGGTCCGGCCCCGTAGCGGCCGTTTCGGGGCGCCGCGCCCTTCGACCGCGAGACAACGGGACCCATCCATGACCGCTTCCAAGAACCCCGAGACCCTGGTCCTGCACGGCGGCCACCGCCACGATGCCACCACCGGCTCGGTCGCCGTGCCCATCTACCAGACCACGTCGTACCAGTTCCGCGACACCGACCACGCCGAGAACCTGTTCGCCCTGCGCGAACTGGGCAACATCTACACCCGCATCATGAACCCCACCACCGACGTGCTGGAACAGCGGGTGACGGCCCTGGAAGGCGGCGCGGCGGGCCTGGCCGTGGCCTCGGGGCAGTCGGCCACCACCTTCTGCATCCTCAACCTGTGCAAGGCCGGCGACAACTTCGTCACCTCCACCGACCTGTACGGCGGGACCTGGAACCTGTTCGCCAACACGCTGAAGGACATGGGCATCGAGGCCCGGTTCGTGGATCCGTCGGATCCCGAGAACTTCCGCCGCGCCACCGACGACCGCACGCGGTGCTATTACGCCGAGACCCTGCCGAACCCCAAGCTGAACGTGTTCCCCATCAAGGAAGTGGCCGACATCGGCCGCGAGATCGGCGTGCCGCTGATCGTCGACAACACCTCGGCGCCGGTGATCTGCCGGCCCCTGGACCACGGCGCGGCGGTGGTGATGTATTCCACCACCAAGTTCATCGGCGGCCACGGCACCTCCATCGGCGGCCTGGTGGTGGACGGCGGCAACTTCGACTGGGAGGCCCAGGGCGACCGCTTCCCCACCCTGAACCAGCCGGACCCCAGCTACCACGGCGCCGTGTGGACCGAGGCCGTGAAGCCCCTGGGCCCCATCGCCTACATCCTGCGCATGCGGGTGATCCTGCTGCGCGACGTGGGCGCGGCCATGAGCCCCTTCAACGCCTTCCAGTTCATCCAGGGCATGGAAACCCTGCCGCTGCGCATGCGGGCCCACTGCGACAACGCCGTGCAGGTGGCCAAGTTCCTGTCGGGCCATCCCAAGGTGACGAACGTGATCCACCCCAGCCGCCAGGACGGCGAGCCCCGGCGCCGGGCCGACGCCTACCTGTCGGGCGGCTACGGCTCGCTGGTGGGCTTCGAATTGGAGGGCGGCAAGGAGGCCGGGCGCAAGTTCATCGACGCCCTGGAGCTGTTCTACCACGTGGCCAACATCGGTGACGCCCGGTCCCTGGCCATCCACCCGGCCACCACCACCCACTCCCAGCTCGACCCCGAGGAGCAGGCCGCCACGGGGGTTTCCGACGGCTACGTGCGCCTGTCCGTGGGCATCGAGCACGTGGACGACATCATCGCCGATCTGTCCCAGGCGTTGGACAAGGCGTGATCAAGCTTGGGGGAAGCGGTTCCGCTTCCCCCGCCCTTCATGCCGAGGAGGCCCGCAGGGCCGTCTCGAAGCATTGGCGCCGCCCGTCGCGGCCCCGCCGGCCCTTCGAGGCTCGCTGCGCTGGCACCTCAGGGTGAGGGTGTAATTTGTTGAGACAGTTTATTTAACATCTTCCGCCCAGGCGATCTCCAGGATCAGCTTGCGGCGCACGGCCTCGGCGAAGCTGGTGGGGCCGTCGGCGGTCACCACGAAGGCCCTTGGGCCGCCGATGATGGTCTCGGCGAAGGCCCGTTCCAGGTCGTAATCCACCGGCCGGCCGCCGCAGTCCACGTCGCGGCACAGGATGGCCAGGCCGTTGATGGTGATGCGCGCGGCGATGGCCGACTCGCGGGCCATGTCGATGGGCACGCCGCCCCAGCTGTTGGCGCTGTCGGCGGAAAAGTCGATCACCCGGCGCAGGCCGTGGATGTCGTTGTCCTCGATCAGCGCCTGGCCCACGGCCAGGGCCGTGCCGATGGCGTTGAAGCCGAAGGCCCGGCGTGGCGCCGTCATCAGCCGGTCGGCGAAGCCCCGGGCCGCCGCGGCGCCGTCGATCACCGTCCACGGCACCACCACGTCCTGCGACGTCTCGTCGCCCCATTCCACGTAGGTCACGGCGATGCGCCCCAGCAGGCCCGAGCCGATGGCCGCCAGCACCTGGGGATGCTGGATGGCCTGGGCGTAGCCCTGGCGCTGGAAGCGGATTTCCGCGTCGTCGATGGAGCCCGAGGAGGCGGCCAGCAGGACCAGTTCCAGGTCCACCTCCACCGTCTCGGCCCGGGCCCCGGCCGGCGCCAGGGCCAGGCCCAGGGCAACGATCATCATACCGAACCACCGCATGGCAACCTCCGGCCAACCGCGACGGTCCCAGGATACGCCATTTGCGAACGGTTGGCGATTGCCCGCCGGGACATGCCCCCTTGCGCAGGCCCCTTCCCTTTCCCGCCGTCTAAGCTATGGTGGCGCGTTTTCCACGGTTTCCCACGGGAGGATCAGAATGAGCGGTGACGGCGCCTTGGGGCTGGGCTCCTTTCCGGGCACGCGCATGCGGCGCAACCGGGCCGACGCCTGGACGCGGCGCCTGGTGGCGGAAAACCGCCTGTCGGTGGACGACCTGATCTGGCCCGTATTCGCCCTGGACGGCGAGAACCGGGTGGAGGACGTGCCCTCCATGCCCGGCGTCGAGCGCCTGTCCGTCGACCGCCTGGTGGACGCCGTGGGCCGGGCCGCCGACCTGGGCATTCCCGCCATCGCCCTGTTCCCCTACACCGACCCGGCGGTGAAGACCCCCGACGCCCGCGAGGCCACCAACCCCGACAACCTGGTGTGCCGGGCCGTGCGGGCCATCCGCGCCGCCCACCCCGACATGGGCGTGGTGTGCGACGTGGCGCTCGACCCCTTCAACAGCGACGGCCACGACGGCCTGGTGCGCGACGGCGAAATCCTGAACGACGAGACGGTGGAGATCCTGTGCCGCCAGGCCGTGGTGCAGGCCGACGCCGGCTGCCAGGTGATCGCGCCGTCGGACATGATGGACGGCCGCGTGGGCGCCATCCGCGCCGCCCTGGACGCCGCCGGCCACCGGGACGTGCGGATCATGTCCTATGCCGCCAAGTTCGCCTCGGCCTTCTACGGCCCGTTCCGCGACGCCGTGGGCTCGGGCGGGGCCCTGAAGGGCGACAAGAAGACCTACCAGATGGACCCGGCCAACACCGACGAGGCCCTGCGCGAGGTGGCGTTGGACATCGCCGAGGGTGCCGACATGGTCATGGTCAAGCCCGGCCTGCCCTACCTGGACGTGCTGCACCGGGTGAAGGCCACCTTCCGCCTGCCCACCTTCGTCTATAACGTCAGTGGCGAGTACGCCATGCTGAAGGCCGCCGCCGCCAACGGCTGGCTGGACGGCGACAAGGTGATCATGGAAACCCTGATGGCCTTCAAGCGGGCCGGGGCCGACGGCATCCTCACCTATGCCGCCATCGAGGCGGCGGAGCGCCTGAAGGCCGGCTGAAGGCACACCCATGGTGGAAATCGCCCTTATCGCCTTCGCCAACCTGTTCGTCATCGTCGATCCCATCGGCCTGGTGCCCCTGTTCGTGGGCCTGACCCGGCACATGGACCGCCGGGCCCGGGTGCGTGCCGCCCTGATGGGGCCCCTGGTGGGGTTCCTGGTGCTGCTGACCTTCGCCCTGGTGGGCGACAGCATCCTCACCTACCTGGGCATCGGCATGCCGGCCTTCCGCGCCGCCGGTGGCCTGCTGCTGCTGCTGTTCGCCATCGAGATGATCTTCGAGAAGCGCACCCGGCGCCGGGAAAAGCAGGTGGAGGACGCCGCCCAGGCCACGCCCGAACCCGCGGCGAACGACGACGTGTCGGTGTTTCCCCTGGGCGTGCCGCTGATTGCCGGGCCCGGGGCCATGACCGCCATCATGCTGCTGATGCACCAGCAGACCGGCAACCTGGCCGGCCAGGCCACGGTGCTGGGGGTGCTGCTGGGGGTGTGCCTGATCTCCCTGCTGGCGTTCCTGGGGGCGGCGCGCATCAGCCACTGGATCAGCCCGGCCCTGACCATGGTGGTCACCCGCGTGCTGGGCGTGCTGCTGGCCTCCCTGGCCACCCAGCACCTGTTCGACGGGATCTCGGCCGTCTTCCGCTAGGAGCTCGTTGGCAAACACCCGAAGGCGGCGACAATGCTTCGAGACGCCCATCTTCGATGGGCTCCTCAGCATGAGGGCGTAATATGTTGAAAAACCTCACCCTGAGGAGGCCGCACAGCGGCCGTCTCGAAGGGTTGGTGCCGCTTGGGGCGGCATTTCAGTGCACGGTCAAAGCGTCGTGTAGGCCGGGCGGGCCGAGGGGTCGGCCTCGGTCAGGAAGGCGCGGACCAGGGCGATCTGGGCCGGGTCCATGAGCGCCGGGGCATGGCCCACGCCCGGCACCTCCACCACCTTGGCGCCGGGGCCGCGGCGGGTCATCTCCTGGGCCGTGTCGCGGTTCAGGATGTCGGACTCGGCGCCGCGCAGGACCAGCACCGGGCAGGTGATGGCATCCCACACGGCCCACAGGTCCACGTCCTCGGTCAGCGCCGTGGCGTAGGCGGCGCCGATGCCCGGGTCGAAGTGCAGGCGCAGGCGGCCCTCGGCGTCGCGGCGGGTGGAATGTTCGGCCAGGTGGCGCCACTGGGCGTCCGACAGGGCCCCGAAGGGGGCATAGATCTCGCGCAGATAGGCCTCCAGGGCGTCAAGGCCATCGAACGCCGGGTCGGCCGAGATGTAGCCGCCAATGCGGTTCAGTCCCGCCGCCGGCAGCAGCGGCCCCACGTCGTTGACCACCAGGCGGCGAATGGGCGTGCCCGGCTGGGCCGCCAGCATCATGCCGATCAGCCCGCCCAGGGAGGTGCCGATCCAGTCCAGTTGAGTCACGCCCAGGCGGGCGATCAGGGCCGCCATGTCGGCCAGGTAGGTGGGCGGGGCATAGAGCGCCGGGTTGGACAGCCAGTCACTGCGGCCGCGCCCCGGCAGGTCGGGGCAGGCCACCCGGTACTGGCGCGCCAGGTCCCGGGCCACGGCATCGAAGTCGCGGCCGTTGCGGGCCAGGCCGTGCAGGCACACGGCCACGCGCTCCTTCTCGTGGCCGTTGCCCCATTGGGCGTAGGCCAGGTCGTGGAAGCCGCCGGCGCCCAGGCTGGGCACCTTGAACAGGCGCGGCGCGGCGGCATCGGTCATGGCGGCTTCCCCCTGTGGACGGCGAACGGTCTTTGCCAAGTGCACACCATCCGCCGGCCCGGCGCAAGGCGGCCCGCCGCTTCCCGCCTTCGGGACGCAACGAAATGTTTATATTCAGCACACTATGGTAAGCGGCCGTCCGGAGGCCGTGTCGCCGGACCAACGACGCCAACAACCCGGGCCCCGACCCCGGCTGTTAGATTACTTTAACTGATCAGCCCAACGGTTTGTTTGCATGGGTTTCTTTCGCGAGCTGTGGCGGTTCGTCAAGGTGCTGCTGGTGGGTATCGTGCTGGCCCTGGGCGGCGGCTACTGGTGGTTGACGACCTCCCTGCCCGACCACGACACGGACGTGCACCTGGCCGGCCTGGCCGAATCGGTGACGATTCGCCGCGACCGCCGCGGCATTCCCCACATTTCCGCCGGCAGCGAGCGCGACGCCTATTTCGCCCTGGGCTACGTGCACGCCCAGGACCGCCTGTGGCAGATGGAGGCCATGCGCCGCCTGGGTGCCGGGCGCCTGGCCGAGGTCGTCGGCGCGCCGGCCCTGTCCAGCGACCGCCTGATGCGCACCCTGGGGCTCTACCGCCTGGCCGAGGCCCAGGTGGACCGCCTGTCCGTCGATGCCCAGGCGGCGTTGAACGCCTATGCGGCCGGGGTCAACGCCTGGCTGGCCGGACGGGCCCGGTGGAAGGCCCTGCCGCCGGAATTCCTGGTCCTGAACATCCGCCCCGAACCCTGGCGCCCGGCCGACAGCCTGGTGTGGGCCAAGATCATGGCCCTGCGCCTGTCCGGCAACTGGCGGACCGAGATCCTGCGGGCCCAACTGTCGGCCTTCCTGACGCCCGAGCAGTTGGACGACCTGTGGCCGCCGGCACCGGCGCCCCGATCGTCGCTGGACACGGCGTCGCTGGATTCCGAATCCCGCCCGCCGCCGGTCATCCTGCATGCCGATGCCGGCGCCGTGGACCGGGCCTTCCCCCGGGCCCTGGTGCCCGACCCGGCCGATCCCCAGGGGGCCTCCAACGCCTGGGCCGTCAGCGTGGAGCGCTCGCGCTCGGGCATGCCGATCCTGGCCAACGACCCGCACCTGGGCTATTCGGCGCCCATCCTGTGGTACCTGGCGCGCATTTCGTCGCCGTCCCTGAACGTCACCGGGGCCACCATCCCCGGCGTGCCCATGACCATCCTGGGCCACAACAACCGCATCGCCTGGGGCATGACCACCACCCACAGCGACCAGGCGGACCTGTTCACCGAGGTCCTGGCCCCCGGCGACCGCGACAGCTACATGACCCCCGACGGCCCCCGCGCCTTCGCCACCCGCACCGAGGTCATCAAGGTGCGCGGCGGCGCCGACGAGACCCTGACCGTGCGCGCCACCCGCCACGGGCCGGTGGTGTCCGACGTGCTGGCCCGGACCGGCGGCGCGGCCCTGGCCGAGGACGCCGTGTGGGCCCTGGCGGCGCCGTTCCTGGACGCCGACGACCTGACGCCCCAGGCCCTCTACGACCTGAACCAGGCCCGCGACTGGCAGACCTTCGAGACCGCCCTGCGCCCCGTGCGGGCGCCCCAGCAGACGGTCACCTACGCTGACGTGGACGGCAACATCGGCTTCATCGCCCCCGGCTGGGTGCCGCGCCGGGCCGGCCACGACGGCCGCCTGCCCCGCGACGGCCGCAGCGGCGACGACGACTGGACCGGGCCCGTGCCCTTCACCGAACTGCCCCAGGACCTGAACCCCATCACCGGGCGCCTGGCCAACGCCAACAACCGCGTCTTCGGCACCGGCGACCCCAAGGCCCTGGGCGACGACTTCGCCGCCCCCTACCGGGCCCAGCGCATCCTGGACGAACTGGATGACGGGGCGTCGCAATCCCCCAACCTGGCCGTGCGCCTGCAGCGCGACGCCGTGTCGCTGATGGCCCGGGACCTGGTGCCGCTGATGGTGCGCGGGGCCAGGGGCGTGTCGCCGCGCAGCCAGCAGGCCCTGGACCTGCTGGCCACCTGGGACGGCGACATGCGCCGCGACCGGCCCGAACCGCTGATCTTCCAGACCTGGCTGCGGGAAACCGTGCGCATCCTGGCGGCCGACGAGCTGGGCGAGGACTTCCCGCGCTACTGGCGGCCCCGGGCCCTGTTCGTGCGCCGGGTGCTGACCGAGCGCCCCGAATGGTGCGATGACGTGACCACCCCGGCGGCGGAAACCTGCGACACCCAGCTGGGCCTGGCCCTGGACCGCACCATGGCCGACCTGACCGAGCGCCACGGCCCCGACACGGCCGCCTGGCGCTGGGGCGACGAACACCGGGCCCGCTTCATCCACCCCCTGCTGGGCCGCCTGCCGCCCCTGGGGCCGCTGGAACACCCCCTGGTGCGCCGGGCCCTGTCGATGCTCCAGGACCACCTGGTCAACGTGGTGGTGGAAGTGGACGGCGGCCCCTACACGGTGAACCGGGCCGACGTGCGCTATGCCGATGACCGGCACCCCTTCGCCGCCGTCCATGGCGGCGGGCTGCGCGCCGTCTATGACCTGGCGGACCTGCGGCGCTCGCGGTTCATGATCGCCACGGGCCAGTCGGGCAATCCCCTGTCGTGGGGCTATCGCGATCTGGTGGAGGACTGGCAGGCCGGCAAGGCCTATCCGCTGGAACGCATTCCGGACCACGTGCAGAAACTGGTGCCGGGAGGCTAGGCCGTGAAACCCCTTGCCCCCTCAACCCAGCAGGGCGTAGGCCCCGCGGAAGTAGACCAGCGGATCGCGGTCGTCGTGCACGTCCAGCGCCGTGACCCGGCCCAGGATGATCACGTGGTCGCCGCCGTCGTGGACCGCCTCGCGGGCGCATTCCACGGTTGCCAGGCAGCCGTTCAGGCGCGGGCAGCCGTTGGCGCCGGAGCCGTGGGCCACGGTGGCGAAGCGGTCTTCGGCCGGGCCAGCGAAGGTGTTGGAAATGTCCGCCTGATCCGACGCCAGCACGTTGACGATGAAGGCCGGGCCCTGGGTGAAGGCCGGCAGGCAGGTGGCGCCCCGGTCCAGGCAGAACAGCACCAGGGGCGGATCCAGGGACAGCGAGGAAAAGGCGCTGATGGTGGCGCCCACCGGCCGGCCGTCCACGCCCCGACCGGTGACCACGGTCACGCCGCTGGCGAACTGCCCCATGGCGGCGCGGAAGCGTTTGGGATCGATGGTCAAGGGCCGCTGTCCGTCCTGAGGTATCCGCCAGGGGGGTCGAAGACTTTTTGCTCCCATCCCGGCCAACCGATTGATAAGATTGGCGGCTTGCCGTCCACGGCGCCGCCAGAGCGAACCACGCCGGGGCGGCGCGGCCATGCGCGTTGGCGTGTAAGTAGGTACGTGGCGGACCCCGCAACAGTCAAGCACCTCGTGTAGATCATGTTCTTCCTCATCGGCGTCCTGATCGTCATCGGCAGCGTCATCGGCGGCTACCTCCTGGGGGGTGGCCACCTGGGCGTGCTGTGGATGCCGTTCGAATTCATGATCATCTTCGGCGCCGCCGTGGGCGGGTTCGTCATCGGCAACCCCATGAACGTGGTGTCGGGCGCCGGCAAGGCCTTCGGCAAGCTGCTGGGCGGCGCCAAGTACAAGAAGGCCGCCTACGTGGAGCTGCTGGGCGTTCTGTACACCGTGTTCAAGCTGGCCAAGACCAAGGGCGACCTGGCCCTGGAAGCCCACGTGGAGAACCCCAAGGACAGCGCCATCTTCAACAAGTTCCCCAGCTTCGCCAAGGACCACCACGCGGTGGAATTCCTGTGCGACTACCTGCGCCTGCTGACGCTGGGCACCAGCAACGCCCACGAGGTTGAGGCGGTGATGGACGAGGAACTGGAGGTCCACCACAACGAGCAGCACGCCATATCGGGGGCCATCACCACCATGGGCGACGCCATGCCGGCCCTGGGCATCGTGGCCGCCGTGCTGGGCGTGATCCACACCATGGGGTCGATCACCGAGCCGCCCGAGGTGCTGGGCCACCTGATCGGCGGCGCCCTGGTGGGCACCTTCTCGGGCATCCTCATGTCCTATGGCTTCATCGGCCCCATCGGGTCGTTCATCGGCCAGGTGTTCGACCAGGAATCCCGCTACATGCAGTGCATCAAGGTGGGCATCATCGCCCACATCCAGGGCCACGCGCCCCAGGTGTCGGTGGAATTCGCCCGCAAGACCCTGATGAGCACGGTGCGCCCCACCTTCGCCGAGGTGGAGGACATGATCCAGCACCTGTCCGACTCGGAGTAGCGCCCTGGCCGACCAGCCCATCATCGTCAAGAAGATCAAGAAGGGCGGCCACGGCCACCACGGCGGTGCCTGGAAGGTGGCCTATGCCGACTTCGTGACGGCCATGATGGCCTTCTTCCTGCTGCTGTGGCTGTTGAACTCGGTGACCCAGGAGCAGTTGGAGGGCATCTCCAACTACTTCGCGCCGGTGTCGGCCTCCACCTCCACCTCGGGCAGCGGCGGCGTGCTGGGCGGCACCACCGTGGCCGACGACGGCGCCCTGACCGACGTCACCAGCCGCGCCGCCAAGGTGCAGGAACTACCGCCGCCCCAGGCCGGCGACGGACCGGTGGACGACCGGGCCGAGGCGCCGCCGGGCGCGCCGCCGGAGACGCTGACGGAATCCGAGGCCGAGCGCCTGCTGAAGGCCCGCGAGGAGGAACAGTTCAAACAGGCCGAGGCCGACCTGCGCGCCGCCATCGAGCAGGTGCCGGGGTTCCGCCGCCTGAAGGACAGCCTGCTGATCGAGAACACGCCCGAGGGCCTGCGCATCCAGATCGTCGACCAGGAAGGCCTGGCCATGTTCCCCAGCGGCAGCGCCGAGATGTACCTGCACACCCGCAAGGTGCTGGAGGTGGTGGCCCAGATCATCAACAAGATGCCCCAGGACCTGTCCATTTCCGGCCACACCGACGCCGTGCCCTTCGGTGGCGCCGGAGGCTACGGCA
>JAGREA010000383.1 GCA_020446745.1 Rhodobacterales bacterium
CCGGCGCTGATGCCGGCGTTGGCGATCACCAGGTCCAGGGGGCGGGCGTCGTCCAGGGTGCCGATCCAGTCGGCCATGGCCGGGCCGTCGGTCACGTCGAGGGCGCGCGCCGCCACGGTGGCGCCCCGGTCGCGGCAGGCCCGGGCCACGGCGTCCAGGCGTTCGGCGCTGCGCCCGGTCAGCACCAGGTGGCGGCCCGGCGCCGCGTAGGCGGCCGCCAGGGCGGCGCCGATGCCGCTGGAGGCACCGGTGATCAGGATGCAGGACGGGGTTTCGTCGCGCGGGGCCATGGCACCGGTATAGCGCATTTGGGCGGGACGGACAGGAGTCGGATTGCTATAACGTTCCCCCAACCGCCACCGCGCCGGGCCCCGCCCGGACCCACAGGACCGAGGACACCCGTGGCCATCCATTCCATGACCGGTTTCGCGCGCGCCCTGGGGGGCGCCCACGGGTTCGACTGGACCTGGGAGGTCCGCAGCGTCAACGGCAAGGGCCTGGACACCCGCCTGCGCGTGCCCACGGGGCACGAAGCGGTGGACCAGCCGGCCCGCGAGCGCATCGGCAAGCGCATGAAGCGCGGCAACGTGTCGGCCACCCTGTCCGTGGCGGCCACGGAAAGCCGGGGCGGCCACCGGGTGAACACCGAGGTGCTGGAACAGATCCTGGCCGCCGTGCCCCAGGTGCGCGCCGCCCTGCCCGAGGCCCGGCCGCCCAGTATCGACGGCCTGCTGGCCATCCGCGGCGTGCTGGAATTCACTGAGGACGAGGTGGCCGACGAGGTGCAGGCCAACCTGGCGACGGGCATGCTGGCCACCCTGGAAGAGGCCCTGGGCGCACTGGTGACCATGCGGGCCGAGGAGGGCGCGCGCCTGCTGGCGGTGCTGACCGGCCAGCTGGATGCCATCGCCGGCCTGTGCGCCGACGCGGCCCGGGTGGCGGCCACCCAGCCGGCGGCCATCAAGGCCCGCCTGCAGGCCCAGCTGGCGGATTTGCTGGAGGCCAGCCCGCCCCTGCCCGAGGAGCGCCTGGCCCAGGAGGCGGCGTTGCTGATGACCAAGGCCGACGTGCGCGAGGAGCTCGACCGCCTGGACGGCCACGTGGCGGCGGCGCGGGACCTGTTGGCCGGCGGCGGCCCCGTGGGGCGCAAGCTGGACTTCCTGTGCCAGGAGTTCAACCGCGAGGCCAACACGCTGTGCTCCAAGTCGGCGGACCTGGAACTGACCCGCATCGGCCTGGACCTGAAGGCCACCATCGAGCAGTTCCGCGAGCAGGTGCAGAACATTGAGTGAGCCGGGTGCTTCAACGGTGGCCGTGCGCCGGCGCGGCCTGATGCTGGTGCTGTCGTCGCCTTCGGGGGCCGGCAAGTCCACCATCTCGCGGGCCATCCTGGAAACCGACGACCAGCTCACCATCTCGGTATCGGCCACCACCCGGCCGCCCCGCCCCGGCGAGGTGGAGGGGCGCGACTACTTTTTCACCGACGTGCCGTCGTTCGAGCGCATGGTGGCGGAAAACGCCCTGCTGGAGCACGCTCGGGTGTTCGACAATTTCTACGGCACCCCCCGCCAGCCGGTGGAGGCCGCCCTGTCGGCCGGGCGCGACGTGCTGTTCGACGTGGACTGGCAGGGCACCCAGCAGCTGCGCGACAATGCCGGGCGCGACCTGGTGAGCATCTTCATCCTGCCGCCGTCCCACGGCGAGCTGGAACGGCGCCTGTGGGCCCGGGCCCAGGACCCGGAAGAGGTGGTGCGCAAGCGCATGGCCAAGGCCGCCGACGAGATGAGCCACTGGGCCGAATACGACTACATCATCGTCAACGACGACCTGGACGACAGCGTGGGCAAGGTGCGGGCCATCCTGGCGGCCGAGCGGGCGCGCCGCGACCGCCTGGTGGGCATGCCGGATTTCGTCGCGTCGCTGTGCGCGGGGAGTTAGGGCAGGTCTTTCTGACCCTGATTTCCGTTCTGGGAAGGCCCTGCGAGGGGAAGCCCGTTCTGGGCGGAATCGCCGTCGGAACCGGCGATCAGGCGCGGCCGCGCGAACGCGGCCGCATGAAGTCTCCGATCTGGGCGCCCACGTAGCCCAGGAACAGCACCAGCAGGCCGGCGCAGGTCCAGAACAGCAGGTTGG
Organism: Rhodobacterales bacterium; assembly: GCA_020446745.1. GTDB lineage: Bacteria > Pseudomonadota > Alphaproteobacteria > Rhodospirillales > JACKKN01 > JAGREA01. The sequence continues at coordinate 2,134 of JAGREA010000383.1, forward strand.
CGGGGCGCAGGTCCTGGACCAGGGCCAGGTGATAGACGACGGCCACAAGCACCAGAAGGCCTTCCAGCACCGCCGTGGCGGATTTCGCCACGCGCTGGGCCTCGGTGCCGCCGCGCTTGCTCCAGGGGGCGAAGACCATGCCTGCGCCGCCCAGCAGGGCGACGCAGAATAGAGCCACGCAGGCTCCCGAAAGAACCGTCAGGAAATCCGCGAAACCGAAAGCGAGGAGCACGTCCCGCAGGGTGTCCGGCATCGATCCTACCCCTTCCATCTTTGCGGGGTATTGGACCACAGCCGCGTTTCAACGGAATTTCAGGCGGTCGGGGAGTCTGTTTCAGGCTGAAACATTGGCCGCCTATCCGTCGCCGTCGAGCTGCCGCGCCAGGCGGCAGAAGGCCTCCACGGGCAGGGTTTCGGCCCGCTGCTGGGGGTCCACGCCGGCCGCTTCCAGGTCCAGGGGCAGGCCCTTCAGGCTGGCCCGCAGCATCTTGCGGCGCTGGCCGAAGGCGGCCTGGGTGATCCGTTCCAGGGTTTCGAAGCGGGCCGGGGCCAGGGGTTCGGGGCGTGGGTGCAGGGTCACCACCGTGCTGGCCACCTTGGGCGGCGGGGTGAAGGCCCGGCGGTCCAGGTTGAAGTCGCGGCGCACCTGGCACAGCCACTGGGTGATCACCGCCAGGCGGCCATAGGCCTTGGTGCCCGGCGCGGCCACCAGGCGGTCCGCCACCTCGGTCTGGAACATCAGGGTCAGGCTTTCAAAGGACTGGATGTCGCGCAGCCAGCGCAGCAGCAGCGGCGTGCCCACGTTGTAGGGCAGGTTGGCCACCACCCGCCGGGGCGCCGGGCCCAAGGCCGCCAGGTCCACCTCCAGGGCGTCGCCCGACACCAGGTGGAAGCGGTCGCCGTACAGCGCCTCCAGGGGCGCCAGGGCTTCCAGGCAGCGGGCATCCTTTTCCACCGCCACCACCCGGGCGGCGGGGCTTTCCAGCAGGGCCCGGGTCAGGCCGCCGGGGCCGGGGCCCACCTCCAGCGCCGTCACGCCGGTCATGTCGCCGGCGGCGCGGACGATGCGCCGGGTCACGTTCAGGTCCAACAGGAAATGCTGGCCCAGGGCCTTGCGGGCCCCCAGGCCGTGGGCGGCGATGACCTCGCGTAGGGGCGGCAGGGCGTCTGCCGGGTCTTCAGGCGGGTCTTCGGGCGGGTCCTCGGGCGGGGCCTCGGGCGGTTCCGTCATGGCGCCGCCGCGCGCCGCGCCGCCATGGCCGCCGCCTGGCGCAGGGCGGCCAGCAGGCTGTCGGGCCGGGCCCGGCCGGTGCCGGCGATGTCCAGGGCCGTGCCGTGGTCGGGCGAGGTGCGCACGAAGGGCAGGCCCAGGGTGATGTTGACCCCCAGGTCGAAGCCCAGGGTCTTCACCGGGATCAGGGCCTGGTCGTGGTACATGCAGATGGCGGCGTCATAGCCTGCCCGGGCCCGCTCGTGGAACATGGTGTCGGCCGGCAGGGGGCCGAAGGCATTGATGCCCACGGCCTTCAGGCGGGCCACGGCGGGGGCCACGATGTCGCGGTCCTCGGTGCCCATGGCCCCGTCCTCGCCGGCGTGGGGGTTCAGGCCGGCCACGGCCAGGCGCGGGTGGGCGATGCCGAAATCGCGGCCCAGGGCGTGGGCGGTGATGGTGGCGGCGGTGTAGATGGCGTCGGCGGTCAGGGTCTCCACGGCCCGCGACAGGGCCACGTGGATGGTCACCGGCACCACCCGCAGGCCGGGGCAGGCCAGCATCATGACGGGCGGGGTGTCGATGCCGGCCAGGTCGGCCAGGTATTCCGTGTGCCCCGGAAAGGTGAACCCGGCGGCGTACAGCACCGCCTTGTGGATCGGGTTGGTGACCACGGCGGCGGCCCGTCCGGCCCGGGTCAGGGCCACGGCGCGCTCGATCGACTCCTTGACCGCGCCGGCGTTGGCCGGGTCGGTCCGGCCGGGCACCGACGGCACGTCCAGGGGCACGGGCAGCACCGGCAGGGCTTCGGTGAACCGGCCCGGCGCCTCGGCCGGGTCGTCGATCACGGCGATGGGCACGTCCAGGCCCAGCGTTTCGGCCAGGCGGCCCAGGCGGTCGGGGTCGTCCAGGGCCACGAAGGGGGGGCAGCCGGCGGTGCGCCAGGCCTTCAGGGTCAGTTCGCCGCCGATGCCGGCGGGCTCGCCCATGGTCAGCGCCAGGGGAGATGGCGGGAGCGGCGGGCCGGCGGCCGGCGTCATATGCGGATGTCGATGAAGGCGGCGCGGCGCAGGTCGCGCAGCAGGCGGTCGGCGCGCTGCGACAGGCGCCGTTCCAGCAGCATGTCCTCGACCCGCTTCTCGCGTTCCTCCTGGGCCATGTCGGTGCGTTCGCACACCATCAGCACGGCCAGGCCGTCGGGCACCGGCAGGGGGGCGCTGGGGGTGCCCACCTTCAGGTCGCCCACGGCCGCCTTCATGGCCGGCGCCAGGCCCGACAGCGGCACGGTGCCCAGGGTGCCCGACAGGGGCGAGCCCGTTTCCTTGGCCAGGGCGTCCATGGCGTCGCAGTCGGTGGCCTTGGCGGCCAGGGCGGTCAGGCGGTCGCGGGTTTCCGCCTGGGTGGCGGCGTCGGCCGAGGCGGCCAGGGGCAGGACCAGCTGTTTCAGGGTCACCGTGGCGCCGTCGTCCAGGCTGGCGGCGATGCGCTTCTGGCGCAGGAACAGGATGTGGTAGCCGGCGTCGGAGCGCGCGGGGCCCGAGATCTGCCCGGGCTGCATCTTTTCCAGCAGGTCCGCCACCGGGCCGTCCAGGTCGTCGCGCGACACCCAGCCCAGGTCGCCGCCCTTGCTGGCCGCGGCGTTCTGGGAAAAGCTGCGGGCCAGGGACGGGAACGACGCCCCCTGGCTGATCTGCTGCATCAGGCGCCGGGCCAGGTTGCGGGTCTCGCCCTCCTGCTCGGGCTGGTCCACGGGCAGGAAGATCTCGGCCACGGCGTATTCGGGCTTGCCGGCGTTGGCGTCCATTCGGGCCAGGGCGTCCTTGATCTCTTCCGGGGTGACGGACACCTTGGAGCGGAACGTGCGGCTCACCACCCGCACCCAGGCCAGCTCGGCGCGGATCTGGGCGATCAGGTTGGCCTTGTTGATGCCTTCCGACGCCAGGTAGTTGTCCAGCCCGCCCGGCGGCAGCTTGTTGCGGGTCTCCAGGCGGGCCAGGGCGCGGTCCACCTCGGTCTCGGGGATTTCGATGCCCAGGCGCTTGGCTTCCTGCAGCTTCAGCTTCTCGTCGATCAGGTTGCGCAGCACCTGGGGCGCCAGGCGTTCGCGGATTTCCGGCCGGTTGGGCACGTTGGACGACACCATGACGATGGTCAGGCGGTTGTACAGGTCATAGGCCGAGATGGCGTCGTCGTTGACCACGGCGGCGATGTGCAGGGCGGCCTCCTGGGCCGCGGCCGGGCGCGGCCCGCCCCCGACGGCGCCGGCAAGGGCCAGCGTCAGGGCAAGGGCGGGGGGAAGCAGCCTGGAAAGCATCCGTGAATCCACATGTCTTTGATCGTCGCAAGGCCGGTATCATAAGACCCGACAGGGGCGGGTCAAAGGGCTGTTTCCCGCCTTTTCCGGGGATTCAGGAGCCGTCCAGCGAGAACCCGCTGCTGACTTCGCCCAGGGTCTTGAACAGCAGCCTGAAGACGATGGAATCGTTGGGCTTCAGGTCGCGGTCGATGAAGAAGGTGCGGCGTGCCGAGGCGGTGAAGGTGAAGCATTCGTCCTCGTAGACCAACTGGGCGCCGAAATAGCGCTGCCCGCCGTTGTCGGACAGGTCCCGCAGGCCCGTCAGGCCGGTGCGCCAGTGGCGGTTGATCTGCGACGACACGGAGAACGACACCTCCTCGCGCCCGGTCACCTCGCTGCCCGCCTTGGGGTCGAAGAACACGTAGCTGGCGCTGGCGCGCAGCAGCGGCACCCCGGCGGCGATGGAAATCTCGTTGCGGCGCGGCGTCAGGCTTTCGGTCAGGCGGGTGCGGTAGAACAGGTTCAGGGTCTCGTCGGGCGACACCTCCACGGTGCCGACGATGTCCGACAGGTTGTCCTCCAGCCCCGTGCCGACGGCGAAGGTGCTGTCGTCGCGCACGCGATAGCTCTGGCCCACGAAGGCGTTGACCAGGCGGTGGCCCCGGTCGTACAGGCCCCAGCGCACGCCGTAGTTCACCCGCGGGCCGCCTTCCACCCGGTCCAGGCCGGGGAAGCGGTTTTCGCTGAACAGGTTGGTGTCGTCGAATTCGAAGTCCTGGCTGTCCTCGTTGGGGATGTCGGCCGGATTGCCGCCGTAGGGGCTGACCACCACCGCGGCCCGGGGTTCCAGCACCTGCTGGAACCGCGCGCCCGACCGGACGAAGGGCTGGCGCCAGTCCAGCGAGGCCGACGGGTGGAGGCGCCCCTCGAACCCGTTGTTGGAGCCCGGCTGGCCCGGGATCTTGTGGCCGTTCACGTGGTACAGGTCGCCGCGCAGGTCGGCGTTGAAGGTGAAGGCCCCGCCCCACGAGGTGAGCATGGGCAGGCGCCAGCCGCCGCCCAGGGACAGGCGCCGCGTGTCGGTGCCGTCGGTGCGGGTCAGGGCCACCAGCCCGGCATCCATGTGGGTGCGCCCGCCCAGGCGGTCGGGCTGGCCCACGTGGTTGTAGTCCACCATGGGCAGGACGAAGGGAGTCTGGCCCGGGTCGTCCGTGGCCTCCAGCCCCTGGAAGGAATAGGCGTTGGCCACCAGGTAGTTGCGGCCGCGGAACCCTTCCACGTAGGCCCGCGAGGTCAGGGTGCTGTCGTCGCCGAAGCCGTAGCGGCGCATGTAGGTGTCGTCGGTGGCCCGGTTCAGGTCCAGGCCCGTGCGCCAGGTGCGGTTCAGGTCGAACCGGGTCTCGCTGCGCAGGTGGCCGCGCCATTCGTCGGTGGAATCGTAGGTGATGCTGGCGTCGCCGTCGAACGAGCCGGTCTGGAAGCGCTGGCGATACTCGCCGGCCAGGATGGCCCGTTCCTTGGTGGTCAGGATGGGCGTGATGGTGGCGTCCTTGTCGTCGCCCAGGTTCAGGAAGAAGGGCGTGCGCACGGTGAAGCCCAGGTCCGTCGAGCCCCCGGCGCTGGGCGCCAGGAAGCCGGTCTGGCGCTTCACCGTGGGGTCCGGGTGCACCAGGTAGGGGGTGTAGGCCACGGGCACGCCGGCCACCTCCAGCCAGGCGTCGGCATATTCGATGATCCTGCGGTCCCGGTCGTGGGTCACCTTCACCGCCTTGACCTGCCACAGGGGCGGGCGGTCGGGGTCGTCGGCGCACAGGTTGCAGGGCGAATAGACGGCCTTGCGGAACTCGGTGCGCTTGCCGGCCGACAGGCGCCCGCCATTGGCCGCCACGCGGGCGCCGTCGGACAGGATCATGCGCAGATCGGTGACGATGCCGTCCTTCAGGTCGCCGGTCAGCTCCATGTGCTGGCCGAAGATCACCTCGCCGGTGGGCTCCAGCAGCGAGATGTTGCCGGTGGCCGTCATCACGTCCTGGCGCTGGTTGTAGGAGATCGTGTCGGCGAACAGCACCCGGCCGGCGTGGTCCACCTGCACGTTGCCCGACGCGGTGACGATGCCCAGCTCGCGGTCGTGGGACATGCTGTCGGCGGTGAACTGCACCGGCTCGTCGCGGTTGATGGGCAGGTCGGGCGACTGGGCCCGGCCCGGCGGCGCGGCCAGGGCCAGGCCAACCAGCAGGGCGCCGGCCAAACGGGAGACGGCCAAACGGAAGACGGCCAAACGGGAGACGGTCGGCAGGATCCGCCGCGCCATCATCCGTCCTCCAGGTGCAGCAGGGTGGCCAGGCCCAGCAGGGTGGCCACGCCCGACGGCGTCCAGGCGGCCAGGGCCACGGGGATGCGGTCCGACAGGCCCAGGGCGAACACCAGGTCGGAAAAGAAGAACAGCAGGAACGCCGCGCCCAGGCCCAGGGCGATGACGCGCAGCGTGCCGCCCTGGCGCGACTGGCGCAGCGTGAAGGTGGCGGCCAGCAGCACCATGGCGCACATCAGCAGCGGACCGGCCATCAGCGAATGCCAGTACAGCCGGTGGCGCAGGGCCGAAAAGCCGCTTTCCTCCAGCGTGCGGATGAATTCGGGCAGGTGCCAGAACGACAGGGTTTCCGGCGGCGCGAAACTGTCCTGGATCTTGCCCAGGGTCAGGTCCGTGGGCACCCGGTACTGGTCCAGGGCGCGGCTGGGCTGTTCGGGCTGGTAGATGCGGGCGTCGAAAAGCTGCCAGAAGCCATCCTGCAGCACCGCGCGGTCGGCGTCGATGCGGTTGGCGAACCGGTCGTCGGGGCCGAAGTCGTAGATGGAGACGGTGCGCAGTTCCACGTTGTGGTTCTGCTGCAGCACCCGATCGGCGTGGACCACCGTGGGCCCGCCGGCCCCCGCCTGGCGCAGCCACAGGCCCGAGGTGGACAGGTTCAGCAGGCTGGTCTGTCCCTTCAGCAGGGTCGCCTCCATGGCCTCGTAGGTGGCCAGGGTGGCCGAGGCCAGGGGGTTGAACAGGGCCACCTTGAACACGCCCAGGCCAAAGGCCACCAACAGGACCGGCAGCAGGAACTGCCAGGCCGACACGCCCGACGCCCGGGTGACCACCAGTTCGTGGCTGCGGGTCAGGCGCCAGAACACGGCCATGCCGCCGAACAGCACGGCGAAGGGGAACACCTGCTGGCCCATGTGGGGCAGCTTCAGGAAGGCCATCTTCAGCACGGTGGGGAAGGCGATGTCCACGTCGCTGGCCGTGCGGCGCAGCAGTTCGATGATGTCGAAGGTCAGGATCAGCATCAGGAAGCCGACGAACACGGCCAGGAAGCCGACCAGGAAATTGCGGCCGATGTAGACCGACAGCACCGACGACATGCGCATGGCGGCCGCTCCCCCCGCCCTAGGCCGTCACCGCCGGGCGCGTGGGCACGCGGCGGCGGGGCGGGCGGATCAGCAGGGCCAGGGTGACCACGATGGGCACCGCCGCGCCAAGGTACAGCAGCGGCACCAGCGTGGCGTTCTTCGAGCACAGGTTCTGCACCCCGAAGGCACCGATCTGCACGGCGAAGGTGGTGGTCACGGCGCCGACGACCCGCATCGTCTGGGCCCGGCGCGAGAAGTCGCCCGACACGATGAACACCAGGCCGATCAGCACGAAGCCCAGGGCGAACCAGGGCGACGACAGGCGCCAGTGGGCCTCGGTGATGAACTTGGCGTAATCCTTGGGCTGCACGTAGGGTTGGCTTTCCACGTCCAGCAGTTCGCCCAGGGTACGCTCGCGGGCCTCGCGGAAGCGGATCACCCCCTTGGCGTCGGTGCGCTCGATGTCCAGCGAGAAGGTGTCGAAATACAGGATGGAAAGCTGCCGGGTCTTGGGGTCCACCTGCTGGCGGCTGCCGTTGAACAGCAGGATGCGCACCCCTTCGCCGGTTTCCACCAGGGCGCCGCGTTCGGCCACCCAGGTTTCCGGCACCTGGCCGGACGGCGCCTTGTGCAGCAGCAGGCCGTGCAGGGATCCGTCGTCGGCCCGTTCGCGCACATAGACGGTGTAGCCGTTGTTCAGGGTGTTGAAGGCGCCCTCGCGCAGCACGAACTGGGCCAGGCCGTAGCGGAAGTTCCACTGCAGTTCCCGGAACATGCGGTAGGAGCCGGGCACCACCAGCACGTTCAGCAGGTAGCCCACCAGGACCACGCCCAGGGCCAGGGCGATGGCCGGGCGGGTGAGCCCCAGCTGGCTGACCCCGGTGGCCCGCATGACCACCAGCTCGCGGTCGGTCACCAGGCGGGAATAGACGAAGGCCACCGACACGAACAGGGCCAGGGGCAGCACGTGGGGCAGGAAGCTGGGCACCATCAGGGCCGACAGCACGACGAAATCCCAGGGCGACAGGCCCTGGTTGACGATCAGTTCGATGACGCGGACCGATTGCAGCAGCCACACGATGGCCGTCAGCGCCGCCGTGACCAGCAGCAGGCCGAACAGAAGCTGCTTGAAGACGTATCGGTTGAAGCCGCTCAAGCCCCGGATTCCCCCAAGATTCGATCCGCCCAAGATGCTCGGGCGGGCCCCGGAAATCAAGGAATTAAGGGCCTTAGCATGGGCCTCAGAACCAGTCTTCCGCCATGGCCAGCACCGTGCCGCCGCCGCCCATGAAGGCCGCCGCCAGGCCGGCGGCGCGGCACAGGCGGTGCTCGGCGAAGAACCGGGCGGTGGCAATCTTGGCGGCGTCGAAGTCCGGATCGCCGACGCCCCGGGCCCGGCGGTCGTGGGCCGCCAGGGCGGCGTGGGCCAGCATCCAGCCGCCGGTCACCGTGCCCATCAGCTCCAGGTAGTGGGTGGCGCCGGCCGAAGGCACCCGCGGGTCCTCGCCGTAGGCCGGGACCAGCCACTCGGTGGCCCGTTCCAGGGCGTCGGTTCCGGCGGTCAGGCGGTCGCCGATGGCTTCCAGGTCGGGTCCGCCGTTGGCCGCCAGGTCCTCGGCGGTGCGGCGCAGGTCGGCGATCAGGTCGCGCTGGGCGGCGCCGCCGTCGCGGGCCACCTTGCGGCCGATCAGGTCGTTGGCCTGGACGCCGTTGGTGCCTTCGTAGATGGCGGTGATGCGGGCGTCGCGCAGGTACTGGGCGGCCCCCGTCTCCTCGATGAAGCCCATGCCGCCGTGCACCTGGATGCCGATGTTGGCCACCTCGATGGCGTTGTCCGAGCACCAGGCCTTGACCACCGGGGTCAGCAGGTCCACCCGCGACTGGGCGGCGCGGCGGGCGTCGGCGTCGGGGTGGCGTTCGGCGGCGTCGATCTTGGCCGCCGTGTAGTAGGCCAGGGCCCGGCCGGCCTGGACCAGCGCGCGCATGGTCAGCAGCATGCGGCGCACGTCCGGGTGCTGGATGATGGTCGAAGGCCCCGGCCCCGTCGCGCCCAGGGCGCGGCTCTGCACCCGTTCCTTGGCATAGGACACGGCGGCCTGGTAGGCCCGCTCGGCCACGCCCACGCCCTGCAGGCCCACGGCCAGGCGCTCGTTGTTCATCATGGTGAACATGTGGGCCAGGCCCTGGTTCTCCTGGCCCACCAGGTAGCCGATGGCGCCGCCGTCGTCGCCGAAGGACATCACCGCCGTGGGGCTGCCGTGGATGCCCAGCTTGTGTTCCAGCGACACGCAGCGCACGTCGTTGCGGGCCCCCAGGCTGCCGTCGGGGTTGACCATGAACTTGGGCACCACGAACAGCGAGATGCCCTTGGGCCCGGGCGGGGCGTCGGGGGTGCGGGCCAGCACCAGGTGGACGATGTTGTCGGTGTAGTCCTGCTCGCCGAAGGTAATGAAGATCTTCTGGCCGCTGATCCGGTAGTGGTCGCCCTCGGGCTCGGCCTTCGAACGCAGGGCGCCCAGGTCGGTGCCCGCCTGGGGCTCGGTCAAGTTCATGGTGCCGGTCCATTCGCCGGCGATCATCTTCGGCAGGTAGGTGGCCTTGATGGCGTCGTCGGCGTGGTGCAGCAGGGCCTCCACGGCGCCCTGGGTCAGCATGGGGCACAGGCCGAACGACATGTTGGCCGCGTGCCACACTTCCTGCACCGCCGTCGACACCAGCCACGGCAGGCCCTGGCCGCCGAAGTCCGGATCGAAGGGCATGCCGTTCCAGCCGGCCTCGATGAACTGCGCGTAGGCCTCCTTGAAGCCCGGCGAGGTGCGCACCACGCCGTTGTCCAGGCGCGCCGGGTTCAGGTCGCCGTCGCGGTTGGTGGGGGCCAGCACGCC
>JAGREA010000384.1 GCA_020446745.1 Rhodobacterales bacterium
GCCGCCAGGGTCAGGGGCAGGTCGATGTGCACGGGCCCCGGCTGGCCGTCGGTGGCGATGGCCAGCGCCTTGTCGATGCACAGGTCCACGGTGCCGGCGGCGGCGGTGAAGCTGGCCTTGACCAGGGGCCCCATGACCGCCCCGTGGTCGATGATCTGGTGGGTGAAGCCCTGTTCCGCCCCGGCGCCGATGCGCCCCGTGAGGACGATCAACGGCACCCGTTCCTGCAGGGCGTTGGCCACGGCGGTCAGGCCGTTGGTCACCCCCGGGCCCAGGGTGGCGACCAGGATGCCGGGGGCGCCGGTGGCCTGCCAAGTGCCTTCGGCCATGAAGCCGGCGGCGTTCTCGTGGCGCGTCAGGTGGAAGGTGATGCCGGCCCCGGCCAGGGCGTCGATCAGGGTCAGCACCTCGCCGCCGGGCACGCCGAAGGCGTGGCGGCAGCCGGCCAGGGCCAGGCGCTGGGCGATGATGGCGGCGGCGGTGGGCATGTTCTGTTGTTCCCTCAGTTCTTTCCCACGTAGCCGTCGCGGGTCTGCGGCAGCTTGCGGTTCAGGATCTTGCCGGCCACCACGGTGCGCAGCACCTGGGCCGTGCCGCCGCCGATGGTGAACATGCGGGCGTCGCGCACCATGCGTTCCAGGGGCAGGTCGCGGGAATAGCCGGCGGCGCCGAACACCTGCAAGGCATCGTTGGTCACCTGGATGGCCATTTCCGAGGCGAAGATCTTGGCCTGGGCGGCCTGGGTCACGTCGGGGAAGCCATCCGTGGCGGCGGCCCGGTGGATCATCAGCCGCGCCGCCTCGATTTTCGTCGACATGTCCACCAGCATCCACTGCAGGCCCTGGAACTCGCAGATGGGGCGGCCGAACTGGCGCCGTTCCTGGGCGTAGTCCAGGGCCAGCTCGTAGGCCCCCCGGGCGATGCCCAGGGCCACCGTGGCGGCCCCCACCCGCTGGCCGTTGTAGGCGGTCATCAGCCCGGCGAAGCCGCGGCGCACCCCTTCCGGCGGCACGATCATGTCGGCCGCCGGCACTTCCATGTCCTGGAACAGGATTTCGCATTCGGGGATGCCGCGCAGGCCCATGGCCGGTTCCCGGTGGCCCACTTTCAGGCCCGGCGTTTCGTCGCGCACGGCGATGAAGCCGCCGATGCCCTTTTCCTCGCCGTCCTCGAACACCCGGGCGAACACCAGGTGCAGGCGCGACACGCCGCCGCCGGTGATCCAGTGCTTGGCGCCGTTGATGACCCAGGTGTCGCCGCGCTTTTCGGCCCGGGTGGTCATTTCCGAGGCCGCCGAGCCGGCCCCGGGCTCGGTGATGCAGATGGCCGGCTTGTCGCCCGACAGCACCAGGGCGGCGGCGCGCTGCTTCTGGGCCTCGGTGCCATAGGCCATGATGGCGCCGATGGCCCCCATGTTGGCCTCCACCACGATGCGCCCCGTCACGCCGCAGACCCGCGCCATCTCCTCGATTACCAGGGCCGCGTCCAGGTAGCCCAGGCCCTGGCCGCCGTAGGCTTCGGGGATGGTCATGCCCATGAACCCGGCCGCGTTCAGCTCCTCCACCGTGTCCCAGGGGTACTGCTCGGAGCGGTCCACCTCGGCGGCCCGGGGGCGGGCCACCTGTTCGGCGAAGCGGCGGGCCGACTCCTGGAGCTGGCGGCGGGTTTCGGACAACTGGAACATGGCGGGAGTCCCTTTCTCAGATCACGTTGGCGTCGCGCAGGGCGGCCAGGGCGGCGGCGTCCAGGCCCAGCACGTCGGACAGCACGGCATCGGTGTCCTGGCCCATGACCGGCGGGCCGTGGCGATAGGTGACCGGGCTGTCGGACAGCTTGATGGGGTTGGCGATCAGGTCCACGGTGCCCGACCCGGCCTGGGCGTGGGGCATGGTGACGCGCATGCCCCGGGCCAGCACCTGGGGGTCCTCGAAGGTCTGGGGCACGGTGTTGACGGCGCCGCAGGGCACGCCCAGCCCTTCCAGGCCGTCCAGCCAGTGGGCGGCGGGCTGTTTCTCGGTCACCGCGGCGATCAGGGGGATCAGGTCCTCGCGGTGGGCGATGCGCTGGGGGTTGGTGGCGAAGCGGGTGTCGTCGATCAGGTCGTCCAGGCCGGCGAAGCGGCAGAAGCGCGCGAACTGCCCGTCGTTGCCCACGGCCAGGATGAAGGTGCCGTCGGCCGTGGGGAAGGTCTGGTAGGGCACGATGTTGGGGTGGCCGTTGCCGCGCCGCACCGGCGCCTTGCCCGACAGCAGGTAGTTGCAGCCCTCGTTGGCCAGCCACGACACCTGGGTGTCCAGCAGGGCCAGGTCGATGTGCTGGCCGCGCCCCGTTTCATCGCGGTGGCGCAGGGCCGCCAGGATGGCGGTGGAGGCATAGAGCCCGCACACGATATCGGCGATGCCCACGCCGATCTTCATGGGCTCGCCGTCGATCTCGCCGGTCAGGCTCATGATGCCGCCCAGGCCCTGGGCCAGGAAGTCGTACCCGGCGCGGGGCGCGTAGGGGCCCGTCTGCCCGAACCCGGTGATGGAGCAGTAGACCAGGCGCGGCAGGGCCTTCGACAGGTTGGGAAAGTCCAGCCCGTACTTGGCCAGGCCGCCCACCTTGTAGTTTTCCACCAGGATGTCGCTTTCGGCCGCCAGGCGGCGCACCAGGGCCTGGCCCTCGGGGTGGGACAGGTCGATGGTCACCGAGCGCTTGTTGCGGTTGGCGCACAGGTAGTAGGCGCTTTCCTTGGTCGGGTTGCCGTCGGCGTCGGTCACGTAGGGCGGCCCCCACTTGCGGGTGTCGTCACCGGCCCCGGGGCGTTCCACCTTGATCACCTGGGCCCCCAGGTCGCCCAGCAGCTGGGTGCAGGTGGGCCCGGCCAGGATGCGGGTCAGGTCCAACACCCGAAGCCCGGCCAAGGGCCCGGCATGGGGTCCAGCAGAGATCGGCTCGGCGGGGACGTCGGTGTCGGGCGTGGGTTCCATGCGGTAAGGGCTCCTGGTTGCCGGGTCGAAGCATATCGGTCCGGGATCATGAGAAAAAACGAATAATCATGGGGATTTACTTGAATTTTCATCAAGCAAATCCCCATCCGGAGTTCAGGGGGGCGGCGCCTCCCCGGTGTCGGGCGGGGCGACCGTGTCGGGCAGGGCCATGGCGCCGCAGCGGGTGGCCAGGGCGGCGTGAAGCGCCCGGGTCAGGCGCGCCTTGGGGTTGGCGGCACCGTCCAC
>JAGREA010000385.1 GCA_020446745.1 Rhodobacterales bacterium
GGCGGGCGCCGGGCCCGGTCGAACAGCACCGCGCCCAGATCGGCTTCCAGGGTCTTCACGTGCAGGCTGACGGCCGACTGGGTGAGCCCCAGCGCCTCGCCGGCGGCGGCGAAGGTGCCGCGCTCGGCGATGGCCACCAGGGTGCGCAGGTGCTTCAGGTCCATGGCGCGCAGGGTAGCGCGCCGTCGCGTCCCTAACCAGCCAGGACGATATCGAAAGTGCCGGCCAGGGCGTCCGCCTCGGCGCCCGACGGGGCCAGGGCCACGGTGACCAGGGCCCGCTGGGCCTCGGACAGGCGGCCATAGATGAAGTCGCCGGCGTTGCCCGGGTCGCCGGCCACGTACATCTGGGTGGTCAGCGCGTCCCGACCCGGCACGGCGACCATGAAGTGGATGTGGGGCGTGCGGCCCGGATAGGGCACCGGGCGGATGGTGCGGAAGCCGTAGCCCCCGCCGGGCCCGGTGACCATGCGCCCGAAGCCCTGGAAGTTGGCGTCGGCGCCGCCGCCGTCGCGGGGGTGGTGGTAGCGGCCCATGGCGTCGCACTGCCACAGGTCCACCCGGGCCCCGTCGATGGGGCGGCCGTCGGCGGCCAGCACCCGGCCGGCCAGGTTCAGCACCGTGCCCTGGGCCGGGGCGTCGCGGCCCAGGACCATGACCAGGTCGGTATCGGCATCGGCCGGCAGGGTGGGCGGATAGAAGGGCCCGGCCGTCTGCCGGGGCGTGGCCGGCAGCTTGGCGGCCCGGGCCGGCAGCGGCCACATGGAGGCCACGGCGGCGGCCGACAGGGCCCCGCCCAGGAGCCGCCGTCGCGTGGGGCCGGTCATCCCGTCACCCGCCTGCGGATCAGGTGGTCCAGGCTGAACACCCCCGGCCCGCGCAGGATCAGGAACAGGCAGCCGGCGGCCCACAGGGCATGGGTTTCCCACAGGTTCGAATAGACGAACAGCTGGATCACCACGGTCATGCCCAGCAGCACCAGGGCGGCGCCCCGGGTGAGCAGGCCCAGCACCAGCAGCACCGGCATGACCAGTTCGTTGAAGGTGGCCAGGGTGGCGGCCACGTCCCAGGGCAGCAGGGGCAGGCCGTATTCCTCCTCGAACAGGTATTCCACGCTGTCGGCGAACATCAGGCCGTCCTCGCTGTCCCACACCACCTTGGTCAGGCCCGACTTGAAGAAGATGCCGGCCAGGCCGACCCGGGCCAGCACGGCCACGATATCGTTCGGCAGGGCCTCCAGCCGGGACAGCACCCCGTTGGCCAGGCCGGCCAGCCCGCCTTCGGTGGTTTGGGGGCCGGCGTGAACCGCGTTGGTCATGGGGATGTTCCTTCCGTCAGGTCGACGCCGGCGAACACCTGGCCAACGATCAGGTCGGCCAGCAGGGCGGCGGGGTCGGGGGTGTTGCCATCAGCGGCCGAAGCGGCCTCAAGAGCCCGGTCCAGCGTTTGTCCGGCCACCAGGGCGTTCAGCAGGGCGAAGGCCGGGGCGGACAGGTCGCGCACCTCCACGGCCATATCGGGGCGGATCACCAGGGCCCGGCTGGGCCCGGCGCCCGGGTCCGGCGCCGTCCCCGTGCCGCCGGCCCGCACGAAGGCGCGGATGGCGGCGGCGGGACACGAGAACGACAGCAGGCGGGCCGAGGGCAGCAGGTGCAGGCGCGCGCGGGTCAGGGCCATGGGGTCGATGCGGTTCAGGTCCGCCGGGCCCAGGGGGCGGGCGTCGGCGGCGTGGAAGCTTTCGTGCCAGGCCCAGTCCAGCCAGGCCACGTCGGCCAGGTAGGGCAGGCCCCGGGCCGGCTCGAAGGCCGCCAGGAACGCGGCGAAGCCGGCGCCGTAATCGATCAGGCAGCCGCCCCGCGGCGGATCGCCGTGGATGAAGGCCCGCGCCGCGGCGGCGAAGAAGTCGTCGCCCACCAGGCCCTTCACCGTGGGGAACACGGCGGCCAGGGATTCGGTCAGGGTGATCACCACGTTGTTGCGGTGGATGTCCAGGCGCTCGTCGGGCGGAATGCCGGCGGCCAGGATGGCCGAGGCCGCCAGGGCGCCGTCGCCCTGGCCGAACAGGGTGGCCAGCATGTCGGACTGCAGGTCACGCAGCGCTGGCATGGCCCCGCCCCTTCGCGTTCGCCAGCCGCCGGCGGGCCTGTTCGGCCTGGTCCAGCAGCACGTGGAATTCAGGCACGTCGGTGTCCCACTCGATGAGCGTCGGCACCGGGCCGGTGCGGGCCAGCACCCGTTCGTAGAGCGCCCACACCGGGTCGATGACCGGCGAGCCGTGGTCGTCGATGCGGATCTCCTGGCCCCGGTGGCGGCGCAGGGCGTGGCCGGCCAGGTGGATCTCGCCCACCGGCCCGGCGGCCAGGGCGTCCAGGGGCGGGATCGGATCGAACCCGTGGTTCATGGCGCAGACGTACAGGTTGTTTACGTCCAGCAGGATGCCGCAGCCCGTGCGGCGGGCCAGTTCGGCCAGGTAGTCGGGCTCGGGGATCGTGCTGTCGGCGAACTGCAGGTAGGTGGAGGGGTTCTCCACCAGCAGGGTCCGGCCCAGGGCGTCCTGGGCGATGTCGATGTTGCGCGCCACCACGGCCAGGGTCTCTTCCGTGTAGGGCAGGGGCAGCAGGTCGTTGGAAAAGGTGCCGCCGGCGATGGACCAGGACAGGTGTTCCGACACCAGCCCCGGTTCGTAGCGGTCGACCAGGGCGCGGATGCGGGCCAGGTGGCGGGCGTCGGGCGCCTCGGCGCTGCCCAGGGACAGGCCGACGCCGTGCAGCGACAGGGGATAGCGTTCGCGGATGGCCGTCAGGTAGCGGTGGGGCGGGCCGCCGTCGCCCATGTAGTTTTCCGTGTGCACCTCGAACCATCCCAGGTCGGGGCCATCGGCCAGCACCCGGTCGTAGTGCCGGGGCTTCAGGCCGACCCCTTCCCGGGGCGGGATGGATGCGGAGGAAAACGGGGACATGACGGCGGCCGGGCCCGGAATCAGCCTTCCTTGGGGGTCAGGGAACCGCCCACCAGCTTCTCGCACAGGCCCTTGGGCAGGGCCACGAAGGCGTCGCCCTGGGCGTCCACCTTGGAAGTGCCGGCGCACGAGGAATTGGCGGTGGCGCAGTCGTTCTGTCCGGCCTTGACGACGCCGTAGCACTTCTCCTTCTTCGCCGCCTCGGCATTGGCGGGGGCGGCCAGGGTGAAGGCCAGGGCCAGGGCGGAGGCCACCATCAGCGAGGGAACGGCGGTCTTGGCGGAGGTGGAAGCCATGTGTGAGGTCTCCTTCGGAGTTGTTCGAGGGCTTGCTGTCGATCCTTTGGCGCGGCCGGTTGACCCGGCCGCCTGCCCTTCACCTAGCGTGGTTTTCCGTTCACCAACAACTCACATTCCGTTGAGATTCCGTCAGGGGGAACCCCACGATATCGTGTGTGCGCGTGACCATGGCGGGGTCGGCGCGGGAACGGGCGGTCGTGAAGGGGGGGGAATGGAGCGGGTGAAGGGAACAGCACCCGGTCGCTAACTCGTTTATTACGAACGTTTTTTCCGATCCAAGCGTCACGGA
>JAGREA010000386.1 GCA_020446745.1 Rhodobacterales bacterium
CCTGCTACCGGGAAACGCCGTGCCAGCCCCGATGCCATTGGGTCCCCGCCTTCGCGGGGACGACGGGATGAGAATGGGAAAGTCTGCGTGACGCGCCGGCAGCGGACGGAAAAGAGTCTTTGTTGAACCCTCACCCTCCCGCGCTGCGCGCGGGCCCCTCCCTCTCCCTTAGGGCGAGGGGGTAGAGGCCGCGCCCTCCCTCTCCCTGAGGGAGAGGGTCGGGGTGAGGGTCCACTAAAGACTCTTCAGCCGCAGCCTAGGCCCGCAGCCGGCCACCCGTGGCCTTCTCCACGCTGGCCACCACCTTGCCGGACAGGGCTTCCAGGTCGGCGTCCGTCAGGGTCTTTTCCAGCGGCTGCAGCACCACGTTCACGGCCAGGGATTTCTCGTCCGCCCCCAGGCTGCCGCCGGCGAACAGGTCGAACACCCGCACGTCGACGATCAGCCCCTTGTCGGCCGACCGCGCGGCGGCGATCACCTTGGCCGCCGGCACGTCCCTGCCGACCACGAAGGCGAAGTCCCGCTCCACCGGCTGCAGGTTGGGCAGCTCCAGGTGCGGGCGGGCCGCCGACTTGGCCGCCTTGGGCTCGGGCACGGCGTCCAGGAACACCTCCACCGCCGCCATGGGGCCCTTCACGTCCAGGGCCTTGAGGATGCGCGGGTGGACCTCGCCAAAGGCCGCCAGGACCGTCTTCGGGCCCAGGCGCAGGGTGCCGGAGCGGCCCGGGTGGTACCAGGCCGGGGCCTCGGCGAACACCTGCAGCTTGTCCACCGGCGCGCCGGCGGCGTCCAGGGCCGCCAGGGCGTCGGCCTTGGCGTCGAACACGTCCACCGGGCGGGGCGCCTGGGCCCAGTTGCGGTGGCCCGTACGGCCGCTGCGCACGGCGGCGGCCACCATCACCTGGTCCTCGGGCGCGTCGCCGGCGTACTGGGGGCCGATCTCGAACAGGGCCGCGTCGGCCACGCCACGGTCGGCGTTGCGCCCGGCGTCGGCCATCAGGTTGGGCAGGATGGACGGGCGCATGACGTCCAGGTCGGCGCTGATGGGGTTGACCAGGATCACCGACTCCTGGCCGCCGCCGAACAGGCGGGCCCGCTCGGCCGGCATGAAGGAATAGGTCACGGCCTCCACCAGGCCCCGGGTGGCCAGCAGGCGCCGCACCCGCGAGCGCCGCTGCTGGGCCAGGGTCAGCACCACCACGGGCAGGTCGGTCTGGCGCTCCATGGCCACGGCGGGGATGTTGTCGTAGCCGAACACGCGCACGACTTCTTCCACCAGGTCGGCCTCGCCGACGATGTCGTTGCGCCAGGCGGGGACGGAAACGGACAGGCTGTCGCCATCACCCGTAATGCCGAAGCCCAGCACGGAGAGGATGCGCCGGATCTCGTCCTCGGGCACGTCGGCG
This sequence comes from Rhodobacterales bacterium, assembly GCA_020446745.1. Taxonomy (GTDB): domain Bacteria; phylum Pseudomonadota; class Alphaproteobacteria; order Rhodospirillales; family JACKKN01; genus JAGREA01. The sequence continues at coordinate 1,407 of JAGREA010000386.1, forward strand.
CCGCCCAGGGCGGCCACGCGGGCCGGGCGGAAGGCGATGGAACGCTGCCAGGCCGGTTCGGCCCCGGCGATGACCAGGTGCGAGGCCTCGCCGCCGCAGAAGTCCAGGATCAGGCGGGTGGCGATTTCCGTGCCGTCGACCATGAAGGCGGCGTCGATGCCGCGCTCGAACCGGTAGCGGGCGTCGGACTGGAGCTGCAGCTTGCGCCCCGTCATGGCCGTGCGGATGGGATCGAACCAGGCGCATTCCAGGAACACGTCGGTGGTGGCCTCCGTGCAGCCGGACTCCTCGCCGCCCATGACGCCGGCGATGGCCTCGGCCCGGGCGTCGTCGGCGATCACCGTCATCTCGCCGTCCAGGGTGTACTCCTTGCCGTCCAGGGCCAGCAGGGTCTCGCCCGGGGTGGCCAGGCGGGCCTGCACGTTGCCGGTCACCTTGGCGGCGTCGAACACGTGCAGCGGGCGGCCGTATTCCAGGGTCATCAGGTTGGTGATGTCCACCAGGGCGGAAATGGGCCGCAGGCCCACGGCCCGCAGGCGGTCCTGCACCCACTGGGGGCTGGGGCCATTCTTGACGCCGCGGATGTAGCGGCCGACGAAATAGGGGCAGGCGTCCCTGGCCCCCTCCGGCAGGTTCAGGTTGACGGCCACGGGGCTGGCGAAGGCGCCCGGCACCGGCTCGGCGGCCAGGGGCTTCAGGGTGCCCATGCCGGCCGCCGCCAGGTCGCGGGCCACGCCGCGCACGCCCAGGCAGTCGCCCCGGTTGGGGGTGATGGCGATGTCGATCAGCACGTCGTCCAGGCCCAGGGCGGCCACGGCGGGCTGGCCGATGGGCGTGTCGGCGGGCAGGTCGACAATCCCCGTGTGGTCGTCGGAGATGCCCATCTCGCGCTCGGACAGCAGCATGCCGTTGCTCTCCACGCCCCGGATGGCCGCCTTCTTGAGCGTGATGCCCGTGCCCGGGATGTAGGCGCCCGAGGCGGCGAACACGCCCACCATGCCGGCCCGGGCGTTGGGCGCGCCGCAGACGACGCCGAAGGTCTCGGTGCCGTTGTCGACGGTGCAGACCCGCAGCTTGTCGGCGTTGGGGTGCGGTTCGGCCGTGACGACGCGGGCCGTGACGAAGCTTTCCAGGCCGGCCGAGCGGTCGACGACCTCCTCGATTTCCAGGCCCAGCATGGTCAGGGCGTCGGCGATCTCCTGCACGGAGGCGTCCGTGTCCAGGTGATCCTTCAGCCAGCTCATCGTGAATTTCATGATGCCGCCCTCTCTAGCGCGTCAGTCCGGTGACCATGCTGGGCATGTCCAGCGCCGCGAAGCCGTAGTGCCGCAGCCAGCGGAGGTCCGATTCGAAGAAGGTGCGCAGGTCGGGGATGCCGTACTTCAGCATGGCGATGCGCTCCAGCCCCATGCCGAAGGCGAAGCCCTGGTACCTGGTGGAATCGATGCCGCAGTTTTCCAGCACCGCCGGGTTGACCATGCCGCTGCCCAGGATTTCCAGCCAGTCGTCGCCGCCGATGCTCAGCTTGCCGCCGGCCCGGGTGCAGCCGATGTCCACCTCGGCCGAGGGTTCCGTGAACGGGAAGTAGCTGGGGCGGAACCGCACCGGCAGGTCGTCGATGCCGAAATAGGCGCGGCAGAAGTCGATCAGGCAGCCTTTCAGGTGGCCCATGTGGGTCTTCTCGTCCACCACCAGGCCCTCCACCTGGTGGAACATGGGCGAATGGGTGGCGTCATAGTCGCAGCGGTAGGTGCGCCCGGGGCAGATGACGCGGATGGGCGGCTTGTGGTCCAGCATGGTGCGGATCTGCACCGGTGAGGTATGGGTGCGCAGCACCGTGCGCTGGCCGTCCTGCTCGCGGGGCAGATAGAAGGTGTCGTGCTCCTGGCGCGCCGGGTGCTCGGGCGGAATGTTCAGGGCCGTGAAGTTGTACCAGTCGGCCTCGATGTCCGGCCCCTCGGCCACGGTGAAGCCCATTTCGCCGAAGATGGCCACCACCTCGTCGATGGTCTGGCTGATGGGGTGGATGAAGCCCTGGCGCTCCTCGCGGGGCGGCAGGGTCACGTCCACGGTTTCGGCCATCAGGCGGGCGTCCAGGTCCGCGTCCTCCAGCACCGCCTTGCGGGCCTCGATGGCCTCGGCCAGTTGGGTCTTCACGGCGTTCAGGGCCTGGCCGGCGGCCTTGCGTTCCTCCGGCGCCATGCCGCCCAGGTTCTTCATCATCTGGGTCACGCGGCCCTTCTTGCCCAGGGCGGCCACGCGGGCGGCGTCCAGCGCCTCCAGGGTGTCGGCGGCGGAAATGGCCTCTGTCAGCTCGCCCAGCAGGGCGTCTACGTCGTCCATGGTCGGGGATCCTGTTGTCGGGTCGGAGGGGACGGAACGGCAAAAGGGGAGCCGACGGCAGTGCCGGCTCCCCTTGCGATCCTGAATTCAGGCACGGTCCGGTGGAACCGGCCTGGATGCGTTACTCGGCGAGAGCGGCCTGCGCCTGATCCACCAAGCTTTTAAACGCGGCCGGTTCGCTGATCGCCAGGTCCGACAGGACCTTGCGGTCCAGCTCGATGCCGGCCTTGTGCAGGCCGTTCATGAACTGGGAATAGTTCAGGCCGTGTTCCCGCGCGCCGGCGTTGATGCGCTGGATCCACAGGGCGCGGAAGGTGCGCTTGCGGTTGCGGCGGTCGCGATAGGCGTACTGCAGGCCCTTTTCGACCCGCTCCACCGCCATGCGGAAGGTGTTGTTGGCCCGGCCGCGGTAGCCCTTGGCCATCTTGACGATTTTCTTGTGACGGGCGTGGGTCGTCACACCCCGTTTGACACGTGCCATGGTTCAGGGTCTCCGGGTTCTCAGGCGTAGGGCATGTAGGACTTGACGATGCGCGCGTCGGCATCCGCCAGGATCATGGTCCCGCGGGCGTGGCGCTTCATCTTCTGGGTCCGCTTGCGCAGGTTGTGGCGCTTGAAGGCCACGTTGGCGCGCACCTTGCCGGTGCCGGTCAACCGGAACCGCTTCTTGGCACTGGACTTCGTCTTCAGCTTGGGCATTTCACGTTCCTTCAACTGGAGTCGTGGTGCCGGCGGCTGGGCATGCCCTGCCGGACCGCCGGTCTTGTGCGAAGGCGGGGTTATAGCCCCCCGGGGCCCGGATGGCAAGGGTTCTGGCCAGCCCGGCGCGGGCCGGCGCCCCCCGCGCCGGGCTGTCGGAATTCTTGACAAATCCCGTTTGAAATTATTCCAAACAACAGGCAAAGCCCCTGCCACCGCAAAAGCCTTGTTTCAGGGTATGAAAATTGCATGTAATCGCAAAATTTCGTTAACTCGAACCCCTTATCAAGGGGGCCCCAGCAACGAATCGCCCGGCCCGCCGGGCGGCGAAGGAACGGCCGAAGGGAGGCCATTACGTGATCAAGGGTTTCGATAGCCATACCGGGCGTCTCGCCCGCCGTTTTCCGGCCCTCGTCCTGGGCCTGGCGCTGTGCGCCGCGTTGCCGCAGGCGGCCAAGGCCGTGCTGGTGGAAGGCACCTTTTCGGGCCTGATCACGTCGTCGGACGACAGCGCCGGCCTGTGGGCCCATTACGGCCTGACCGGCAGCCTGGTGGGCAGGACCATCACTGGCACCATCGCCTACGACACCGACGACCTGCCCGGCCTGGTCTCGCCGAACCCCGACGAGGTGCGGTTCAAGGACGAGAACGAGCCCATGTGGCTGTTCGTCGAGGTGACGGTGGACGGGGTGCTGATCCCCTTCGCCCCGCCGGGCGGGCCCTACACCGGCATGGACCGGGACCAGGGCATCATCCTGAAGCAGAGCGGCTCGGGCGTGGACACCCTGATCTACAACCGCGACGACGACCTGGAAACGGTGGGCGGCGCGCTGTACGACTATCAGGTCAACGTGGAAGTGCCCATCGACCTGCCGCCGCTGAGCGCCCTGCCGGGCGACCAGCCGCCGACCGACATCCACCTGACCTTCAATCCGGCCGACCTGCCCACGTCGGAAGGCTTCTTCCAGTTGATCGATTCCCGCTTCGGCAACCGCGCCGGCGTCAGCGGCCTGGAATACAAGCCCACGGCCCTGGACATCTCGGTGGCCAGCGGCCCGCCCCTGCCGGCCCCCGGCGCCCTGGTGCTGTTCGGCCTGGGCGCGGGACTGGTGCTGGTGCGCCGCCGCCGCGTCTGACCGGCCCCGCCTGACCGGCCCCTTCGGGCGGTCGCGCCCTTCAGGCATGCAAAACCCGCCGCGGGGCGACCCGGGCGGGTTTTTCGTGGCCGCTGGCGGCTGTCGTTAGCGCGGCGCCAGGATCATGATCATCTGGCGCCCTTCCATCTTGGGCAGCAGTTCGATCTTCACCTGTTCGTCCATTTCCTCGCGAACCCGGTCCAGCACCTTCATGCCCAGGTCCTGGTGGGCCATTTCGCGGCCCCGGAAACGGATGGTGACCTTCACCTTGTCGCCGTTGCCGATGAACTTGTTCATGGCCCGCATCTTGACCTGGTAGTCGTGCTCGTCGATGCCCGGGCGCATCTTGATTTCCTTGACCTCGATCGTCTTCTGCTTCTTGCGCGCTTCGTTGCGCTTCTTCTGCGCCTCGTACTTGAACTTGCCATAGTCGAGGAGCTTGCAGACAGGCGGCTCGGCGTTGGGGGAAACCTCGACCAGATCCAATCCGGAATCCGCGGCGGCATTCTGGGCGTCGCGGATGGACATGACGCCCATCATCTCGCCCTCGGCGCCGACAACACGGACTTTGGGGGAATCGATCTGCTCGTTCACGCGCGGCCCGTCACGGGTCGGCTGCTGATTAAACGGTGGCCTGGCGATGGGTCCTATCCCTCTTTTGTTCATCACATCATGCGGCGTCCGGGTCCGGATGCCATAACTGACCGGGCCGGGGTGTTTTCCCGGCCCGGGACCGATCAATGATCACCCGGACAAAGCCGGAAGCCGCCGCGGACGGCCCTTATGCACCGTCGGCGAGCGGCCCCGCCGCTTCGGCCGCCAGTCTAGCAACAGCCTCATCGAGTGCAACTATTTCTTGGGCCTGGCCGCCCAGGCGGCGCAGCGCCACGGTGCCTTCCGCCGCCTCCTTGGCGCCGACCACAGCGATGACGGGCACCTTGGCGTGGCTGTGCTCGCGGACCTTGTAGTTGATCTTCTCGTTGCGCAGGTCGGCCTCGGCCCGGATGCCGGCCCGGCGCAGGGCCGCCAGCACCTGTTCCGCATAGGGATCGGCATCGCTGACGATGGTCGCCACCATGGCCTGCACGGGGGCCAGCCACAGGGGGAACTTGCCGGCGTAGTTCTCGATCAGGATGCCCAGGAAGCGTTCGAACGAACCCAGGATGGCCCGGTGCAGCATCACCGGGCGGTGCTTGTCGCCGTCCTCGCCCACATAGGCGGCGTTCAGGCGCTCGGGCAGCACGAAGTCCACCTGCAGCGTCCCGCACTGCCAGTCGCGGCCGATGGCGTCGCGCAGCACGAATTCCAGCTTGGGGCCGTAGAAGGCGCCCTCGCCGGGGTTCAGCGTGGTTTCCAGGCCGGCCGCCGCCGTGGCGTCCGTCAGGGCCTTTTCCGCCTTGTCCCAGGTGGCGTCGTCGCCGGCCCGCTTTTCCGGCCGGTCCGAGAACTTCACGGCCACGTCCGTGAACCCGAAGTCCTTGTAGATGGACAGCAGCAGGTCGCAGAACACTTTCGTTTCCGACGTGATCTGGTCTTCCGTGCAGAAGATGTGGGCGTCGTCCTGGGTGAAGGCGCGCACCCGCATCAGCCCGTGCAGGGCACCCGAGGGTTCGTTGCGGTGGCACGAGCCGAATTCGGCCATGCGCAGGGGCAGGTCCTTGTAGCTGCGGATGCCCTGGCGGAAGATCTGCACGTGGCCGGGGCAGTTCATGGGCTTGATGGCCAGCATGCGGTCCTCGGACTCGGCCACGAACATGTGCTCGCGGAACTTCTCCCAGTGGCCGGAATCCTCCCACAGGCTGCGATCCACCAGCTGCGGCGTGTTGACCTCCACATAGCCGGCGTCTTCCAGGCGGGCCCGCATGTAGGCCTGCACGGCGCGGTACAGCGTCCAGCCCTTGGGGTGCCAGAACACCGAGCCGGCGGCGGCGTCCTGCTGGTGGAACAGGCCCATTTCCCGGCCCAGGCGGCGGTGGTCGCGCTTTTCCGCCTCTTCCAGCATGTGCAGGTGGGCCTTCAGCTGCTTGGCGTCGGCCCAGGCCGTGCCGTAGATGCGCTGCAGCTGGGCGTTGTTGGAATCACCCCGCCAGTAGGCGCCGGCCAGCTTCATCAGCTTGAAGGCCTTGCCCACCCGGCCCGTGGAGGGCAGGTGCGGGCCCCGGCACACGTCGAACCAGTCACCCTGGCGGTAGACCGTGACCTCCTCGCCCTCGGGGATGATGTCCTGGATGATCTCCACCTTGTAGGACTCGCCGATCTGGCCGAACACGCGGATGGCCTCGTCGCGGTCCCACACCTCGCGCACGAAGGGGTCGTCCCGGTCGATGATCTCGGCCATCTTGGCCTCGATCTTTTCCAGGTCCTCGGGCGTGAAGGGCTCGTCGCGGGCGAAATCGTAATAGAAGCCGTTTTCGATGGCCGGGCCGATGGTCACCTGCGTGCCGGGCCACAGGGCCTGCACGGCCTCGGCCATCACGTGGGCGGCGTCGTGGCGGATCAGGTCCAGGGCCTCGGGGTCGCGGGCCGTCACCAGGGCCACCTGGGCATCGTGGTCGATGGGGCGCGACAGGTCCCACACCTGGCCGTCCACCTTCACGGCCAAGGCGGCCTTGGCCAGGCCGGGGCCGATGTCGGCGGCGATCTGGGCGCCGGACACGGCGGATTCAAACTGTCGGACACTGCCGTCGGGCAGGGAAATGGCAACCATGGGAGTCTCTTTTCGGATGGCCGGCCGGTGCGGAAAGTCGGGGCGGGCCGAAGGATGATACGGAAGGATGGCGGATCGAACGGCCGGGCCGCTGGCGCGGGCGTCCGGGCAGGCTGCGTCACACCCCCAAGGGGGTTCGCTGCTCGATGGTGGCGCCGGTGGCGGCGCGGTGTCCCAGGGCCCGGGGGGCGATCATGTCGCGGTCCCATCCGTCTCTTTCGAAGTCGTGGGGAAATGTATAGTCTCGCGCCGTCAAGTCAAGCACGGGCATGGAAAAGGCGCTTCCCGCATGGCCAAGGGCACCCACGACTACCAGGACGACCCCCGCAACGCCGCCATCCTGATCAACCTGAACGGCACCCTGGTGCCGCGCGAAAAGGCCCTGGTGTCGGTGTTCGATTCGGGCTTCATCCTGGGCGACGGGGTGTGGGAGGGCCTGCGCCTGCACCACGGCCGCCTGGCCTTCATCGACCAGCACATGAAGCGCCTGTACGAGGGCGCCAAGGCCATCGACATGGACATCGGCCTGGCGCCCGAGGCCCTGGTGGCCCGGGTGATGGAAACCGTGGCCGCCAACGGCATGGAAGACGGCGTGCACATCCGCCTGATGGTCACGCGGGGCCTGAAGGCCACGCCCTACCAGGACCCGCGGGTGACCATCGGCGCCCCCACCATCGTCATCATCCCCGAATACAAGGACCCCCTGCCGGCCACGGTGGAACGGGGCATCCGCCTGTTCACCGTGCATGTGCGGCGCGGCGCGCCCGACGTGCAGGACCCCAAGCTGAACAGCCATTCCAAGCTGAACTGCATCACCGCCTGCATCCAGGCGGCCAAGGCCGGGGCCGACGAGGGCCTGATGCTGGACCCGGACGGCTTCGTCGCCACCTGCAATTCCACCCACTTCTTCATCGTCCGCGATGGCGAGGTGTGGACTTCCACCGGCGACTACTGCATCCCCGGCATCACCCGGGCCGCCGTGCTGCGGGCCTGCCGCGAGGCCGGCATCCCGGCCTTCGAGAAGCGGTTCAGCCTGACCGAGGTGTACGGCGCCGACGAGGCCTTCGTCACCGGCACCTTCGCCGGCCTGGTGCCGGTGGTGGAGGTGGACGGCCGCACCCTCGGCAGCGGCGCCCGGGGGCCCATGGTGGCACGCCTGCAACGACTCTACATGGACCTGGTGGAGCGGGAGTCCCGGCCATGACGTCCTCCCCCCTGCGTATCGCCATGTGGTCGGGCCCGCGCAACATCTCCACCGCGATGATGCGGGCCTTCGAGAACCGCCCCGACACGGCGGTGGTGGACGAGCCCTTCTACGCCCACTACCTGGCCGAAACGGGCCTGGACCACCCCATGCGCGACGCCGTGATGGCCAGCCAGCCCACCGACTGGCGGGCCGTGGCCGCCGCCATGATGGGCCCGGTGCCGGGCGGCAAGGCCATCTTCTACCAGAAGCACATGGCCCAGCACCTGCTGCCCCACATGGACCGGGACTGGATGGACGGCCTGACCCATTGTTTCCTGATCCGCGAGCCGGCCCGGGTGCTGGCTTCCTATGCCCAGAAGCGCGAGGGGGCGACCCTGGCCGACCTGGGCTTCGCCCAGCAGGCCGAGCTGTTCCAGCGGGTGCGCGACACCACCGGCCGCACGCCCCCGGTGCTGGATTCCCGCGACGTGCTGACCGACCCCCGGCGCCAGCTGACCCTGCTGTGCCAGGCCCTGGACATCCCCTTCACCGGATCCATGCTGGCCTGGCCCCCCGGGCGCCGCGACACCGACGGCGTGTGGGCGCCCCACTGGTACCATGCCGTGGAGGGGTCGACGGGGTTCCAGCCCTACAAGCACGCGCCCGTGCACCTGGACGGCAAGATGGCCCGCCTGGCCGCCGCCTGCCAGCCCCATTACGACGCCCTGTACGCCCACCGGCTGGGGGCCTGACGGGATGGCGATGACCGTCACCCTGGAAGACGTCCGGGCCGCCGCGCGGGTGCTGGACGGCCACCTGGTGGCCACCGACACGGAACGGTCCCTCACGCTGTCCAAGGTCACCGGCGCCCAGGTGTTCCTGAAGTTCGAGAACCGCCAGTTCACGGCCTCGTTCAAGGAACGCGGCGCCCTGAACCGGCTGTCGGGCCTGACCGGCGACCAGAAGGCGGCCGGGGTGATCGCCGTGTCGGCCGGCAACCATGCCCAGGGGGTGGCCTACCACGCCCAGCGCCTGGACATCGCCGCCACCATCGTCATGCCCCGCGACACGCCCAACATCAAGGTGCGCCATACCGAGGACTTCGGCGCCGAGGTGATCCTGCACGGCGCCACCCTGGCCGAGGCGGCGGCCCACGCCGACGCCCTGAAGACCGAACGGGGGCTCACCTTCATCCACCCCTACGACGACCCCCTGGTGATCGCCGGCCAGGGCACCGTGGCCCTGGAGATGCTGGCCGCCGTGCCGGACCTGGAGGTGCTGGTGGTGCCCATCGGCGGCGGCGGGCTGATCTCGGGCATGGCCGTGGCGGCCAAGGCCGTCAACCCGGCCATCCAGGTGGTCGGCGTGCAGACGGAAATGTACCCGGGCATGGTCGCGGTGCTGGACGGCCGCACCCCGGTGACCGGCGGCGGCACCATCGCCGAGGGCATCGCCGTGAAGGCGCCGGGGATGATCACGCGCGAGATCGTCCGCGAATACGTGGACGACATCGTCACCGTGGGCGAGGACCGCATCGAACAGGCCGTGAGCCTGTACCTGATGATCGAGAAGACCGTGGCCGAGGGCGCCGGGGCGGCCGGCCTGGCGGCGGTGCTGGACAACCCGGCCCGGTTCCACGGCCGCCGCGTGGGCCTGCCCATCAGCGGCGGCAACATCGACCAGCGCCTGCTGGCCAACGTGCTGATGCGCGACCTGGTGCG
>JAGREA010000047.1 GCA_020446745.1 Rhodobacterales bacterium
CCCAGGGCGGCCAACGCATAGACCGCGCCGGTCGTCAGCCCCGAGAACAGGTACTGCAGGAAGGCCGAGAGCATGACATGCCCCACACAACACTAGGACGTCTTGGCAAGGGACCTCCGCCCGGCCCATGACCGGACGGAGGCAGGTGGGGTGGCAATCTAGTCGGACAGCGTCCACTCGCCGTTGCGGATCTCCAGCATGTGGAAGGCTTCCAGGGTGAGCCCCAGGTGGTCGGCCGGCGTCATGTTGACCGTGCCGCCGGTGCCCACGTAGCCCGTCGTCTTCTCGATCTCGTCGCGCACCTTGGCCTTGTCGGTGCCGCCGGCGCGCTCGATGGCGGCCACGGCGATCTGCAGGCCGTCATAGGCATGGCCGGCGAAGGTGGACACGCCCTGCTTGAAGGTGGATTCGAACTCGGACTTGAAGGCCATCACCACCTTCTTCTGGGGGTCGTTCTCGGGCAGCTGCTCGGCCACCACGATGCCCGCCGCCGGCAGGCGCAGCCCCTCGGCGGCCGCCCCGGCCAGGTCGATGAACGACTTCGAGACGATGCCGTGGGTGTGGTACAGCTGCATCTCGATGCCCAGCTGCTTGTAGTTGCGCACCACCAGCGCGGCCGTCTGGCCGATGCCCCAGGTCAGCACCGCCTGCACACCGGGCGTGTTCTTGATCTTGGTCAGCTGCGGCGTCACGTCGGCATCCTTGGGGCCGTAGAATTCGTCGGCCACCACCTCGATGCCATAGTCGGGCGCCGACTTCAGGGCCTGGTCATGGCCCGATTTGCCGTAGCCGACGGTTTCCGACAGCATGCCGATCTTGGTCACGCCGTTCTTGCGCATTTCGGTGAAGATCTTCTGGGCCGCCATGCGGTCCGTGTGGACCATCTTGAACACCCACTTGCGGACCGGGTCGATGATGCTGACCGCGCCGCCCAGCGAGATGAACGGAATCTCGTACTTCTCGGCCAGCGGCAGAATGGCCAACGAGGTGGACGAGATGGAGCCGCCGATCAGCAGATCGACGCCATCGCGTTCGACCAGGCGCTTGGTGAAGGTCACCGCCTTGTTGGTGGACCCGCCGCTGTCGTAGATGGTCAGTTCGATGGGCCGGCCGATCACGCCGCCGGCCTTGTTGATCTTGGCGACCCAGTGCTCCAGCACCTTCTTTTCCGGATCGCCCAGGAACCCGGCCGGTCCGGTCACCGACAGCACCGCGCCGATCTTGATGGCATCGGCCGCCTGCGCCGCGCCCATGAGGCTGGCCAGGGCCAAAGCCCCGGCGGCCACGAACACTTTCAATTTGAACCTGATGGTCATCCCTGGACTCCCTCCTGAAAAATGAACAAGAACCGCGAACACCCTGCCGTTCCGGCGATTGTTTTTTTTGGGTGTGTCTGCAAAGGAGCCGGTCCCTTCGTGAACGGACCGACCGTTACGTCGTTTGCCAGCCTTTAAACCGGCACCGCCTGTTGGCCGCCGGCCCGAAGCGGGACGCCGGCTACGCCAAGCCGGGCCCGGTACAGGCCCGTCCGGGCGGTGATGTAGAGCGTCTTCCAGTCGTCATCGCCCCAGGCCAGGTTGGCCGGCAGTTCCGGAACCGGGATCACGCCCAGGCGCCGGCCCGACGGATCGAAGACCCAGACCCCGCCGGCGCCGGTCACATAGACGCGGCCCTCGCGGTCCAGCTTCATGCCGTCGGGCGCCAGGGGGTGGCCCGGGATGGGGGCGAAGACGTGGCCGTTCGACACCGAGCCATCGCCGTTCACGTCGAACACCAGGACGTGGTTGGCTTCGGTATCGGCCACGTAGAGAAGGCTTTCGTCGGGCGAGAAGGCCAGGCCGTTCGGGGTGGCGTCGGCGACGATCAGCTCCGGCTCGCCCCCGTCCGGCGGCACGCGATAGACGCCCGAGAACGCCAGTTCCGGCACGGCGGCGATGCCGTAGACGGGGTTCAGGCCGTAGGGCGGATCGGTGAAATAGATGCTGCCGTCGGACGCCACCACCACGTCGTTGGGGCTGTTCAGCCGGAGCCCTCCGTAGTGGGTGGCCACGGCAACGACGGTGCCGTCATGTTCGGTGCGCGAAACCCGGCGGTTGTAATGCTCGCACACGATCAGCCGCCCTTCCCGGTCGCGGGTCATGCCGTTGGACTTGCCGCTGGGGCGCCGGAACACCGAGAACCCGTCGTCGGGCGACCAGCGGAACATCGTGTCGGCGGGAATGTCGCTGAACACCAGGCAGCCTTCGCGCACATCCCACACGGGCCCCTCGGTGAAGGCGAACCCGCTGCCCAGGCAGGTCGCGGGCTCGCTTCCGGGGTAGATGTGCTCGAACGCCGTGGCCATGGTCCTGACTCACGCCGCCTGTCTGAGGGGAAGCTCGACAACGCCGGAACCCGGCACGCAGGTGGCGCCCTCGTCGTTCTTGATCCACAGTTCCAGGTCCACCAGGCCCTTGCCGTCCTCGACGCGCGTGCCGGTGACGCGGCCGCCGCAGGTCAGGGTCATGCCGGGCAGCATGAAGCTGCGGAACTGCACCTTCAGCTTGCGCAGGGCGCCCCGTTCGCCGGCCCAGTCGGTCAGCAACTGGACGTAATAGTCGCAGGCCATGTTGCCGGGGGCGACGATGTGCGGCAGGCCGCGCCGCTCGACGGCGAAGGGATAGTCGAAGTGAATGCGGTCCATCAGCCACACGGTGGCCACGTACATGGTGATGTTCACCGTGTTGACGGACTTGGCCAGCGTGGGGATTTCCTGGCCGACGGTGATGTCCTCGAAATGAATCTGATCGGTCATGTCGGTCAATCCTTGCGCGGCGTGGCGATCATGGTGATCAGGTGCTTGACCAGCAGTTCGCCGTCCTGGTTGGTGTAGGTGAATTCCGACGTGACGAAGATGAGCGTTCCGCTCTTGCCGACCTTCTCCTTGATGTCGACCAGCGTGCCCTGCACGGTCACCCGGTCGTTCACGTGGACCGGCCTGAAGAACTCCAGCTCCTCGCCGCCGCGCACCCAGCCCAGGTCCCACGCCCGGGGGATGTCGGGCACGCCGACGAACGACGACAGGCCGTCCTCGCCCAGGTCCTTGACCGGCTTTTCCGCCCCGGGGACGCCCACCGACCAGCTGAAGTAGTTCAACGGCGCGGTCAGGCCGCCGTACTTGCCGGCCTTGGCCGCGGCTTCGTCGTAGAAAATGGGATTGTCGTCGTCGATGGCCAGGGCGTAGCGGCGGATGTCGCGGGCCGTGACGGGTTCGCCCGTGTGTGGTTCCGATTCCTTGCCGATGTATTGGCGCCAGCCCAGTTCATCCAACAGTGAAGCCATCGTTCGCTCCCTCTCCCTTCCTGAAAAAACCGGCCAGCCGGTCTGTTTTTTGAGACTTTAGTCCCGCCGATTTCCGTCTGTCAAGGGATGCGGGGCCACTTTGGCGGCGTTTTTCCGGCCCGCCGGGAGTCACCGCCACGGCCCGGCGGAAGGGCATCACCCCCTTCGGTGCGGACGGGCCGGAACCGGAAAACACGCCGATTTCACGGGCTTGCGGCGGCGCGGCGCGGGCCCGCGGCGGCGGCGGCGCACCCGCCATGCTTGCCATAGTGTGATTGATCTGGCATCACATGTCCGGCCGCCGTCGAGTCCGGCGGGCCCGAACAAGGCGTTCCCGGGGGATCCCCACGCGGGGGTCCGTCCTGCCCGTGCCGGGCCGGGGGGAACGGTGGAATTCAATTGGGGGACGGTACCATTGGAAGCTGGCGCCACAACGGAAACGGGTTCGAAAACATTCTCGCCCAAGGAACAGAAAAAAGTCGATGTGGTCGTCAAGGCCGCGGCGAACCTGTTCGACCGGAACGGCTACATCGAAACCAGCCTCAAGGACATCTCGGCCGAGGCCGGCCTCAGCAAGGGCGGCATCTACCACTACTTTTCAAGTAAACACGAGATTCTTTTCTATATCGTCGACAACTACATGAATGTTCTCCTCGGCAATGTCGAAGAGGAACTGAAAAAGATTTCCGACCCGGAAGCCAAGATCAAGTACCTGATGAACCGGCACCTGAAGCACTTCAACTGCCAGGTGCCGGAAGGCCGGGCGCTGCTGAACCACGCCCGCATCCTGCCGCCGTCCGAATTCCGCTACATCGTCGGCAAGCAGAAGCGCTACGCCAACATCCTGACCGACATCCTGTGCCAGATGACCGGCAACGACGGCGAGAAGCGCAAGCTGAAGGCCATCAGCTATTTCATCTTCGGCATGTACAACTCGATCATGTACTGGCACGACCCCAAGGGCCCGATCCCCCTGAAGGAACTGTCGGAGATCTGCTTCAACCTGTTCATGGACGGCTGGAAGTCCATGTCGTCGTCCGGCATCTTCAAGAACACCTGAGTCCGCTCGGGCCCCCGCCCCTCCTCGCGTCCCCCTTCCCGCCTCTCCCGCGTCCGTCGCCCGTCGTCCGGCCGCCACGCCCCTCCGTACCGCCCCTCCGTACCGCCCTGCCGCGCGGCCGCCCCGCCACGGTGCCGCGCCGCCGTTTTTGCTTGACAGTCGGGGAAACCGTCCATTAAAAAAAGTCCGGCTGGCCGGTTTTTGTCAGCGCTGCGGGAAAGCCGGGAACAACAAACCATAACATTGAATTTCCAGGGCTTTGGGCGCTTCCGGCAACAACGGACGAAGGGCGCCGAACGGAAAGACCGGCCGAAACGGCCACGGGAAGGCCCCGGCCGGACCGGCCAGGGAGCCATTGGGAGAAACGGGTCATGGCGAGCAAGGCACTACTCCAGGAAATCTATTATTCGATGCTGAAGGTCCGGCGGGTGGAGGAACGCCTGCTGGACGTGTTCGCGGAAGGGGCCATTCCGGGTTTCATCCACGTGAGCATCGGTCAGGAGGCGGTGGCGTCCGGCGTCTGTGCCTGCCTGACGCCGCGCGACACCATCTTCACCACCCACCGCGGGCACGGCCACACGGTGGCCAAGGGCATTGACCTGAAACCGTTCATGGCCGAGATCTATGGCCGCGCCGACGGCAGTTGCGGCGGCCGGTCCGGGTCCATGCACGTGGCCTCGAAGGAGGCCGGCGTGGCCGGCGCCAACGGCATCGTGGGGGCCGGCATGCCGATCTCGCTGGGCACCGCCTTCGCCTCGATGTTCCGGGGCGACGACGACGTGACCGTCTGCTTCTTCGGCGACGGGGCGACCAACGAGGGCACCTTCCACGAATCCCTCAACCTGGCCGCCCTGTGGAACCTGCCGGTGGTGTTCGTGTGCGAAAACAACGGCTGGGCCCAGTTCACCGCCCAGTCCACCTACATGAAGATCAAGCAGATCAGCGACCGGGCGGCCAGCTACGGCATGCCGGGGATCACGGTGGACGGCACCGACGTGCTGGCCGTCCACAAGGAGGCGGACCGGGCCGTCAAGCGGGCCCGCGCCGGCAAGGGGCCGACGCTGCTGGAATGCAACACCCAGCGCTGGTTCGGCCACTATGCCGGCGATCCGCAGAAGTACCGTGCCGAAGGCGAGGTGGAAAAGGCCCGGGAGATCGACCCGATCGCCCGCCTGGAAACGCACCTGCTGGCCAAGAAGCAGGCCAACCAGGCCTTCTTCGACGCCACGGACGAAAGGATCAGGGCGGAAATCGACGCGGCCATCGCCTTCGCGGAAGGCAGCCCCAAGGCCGATCCGTCGGACATCCTGATGGACGTCTACGCCTGACCTTCCGCACGGAGACCCGAAAATGACCGAATCCCGATACATCAAGGCCATCGCCCAGGCGCTGGACGAGGAAATGGCCCGCGACGAGACCGTCTACATCATCGGCGAGGACGTGGGCGCGTCCGGCGGGGCCTTCGGCGGCACCCGGGGGCTGCTGGACAAGTACGGCCCCCTGCGGGTGCGCGACACGCCCATCAGCGAGGCCGCCATCATGGGCCTGGCCCTGGGCTCGGCCGTCAAGGGCCTGCGCCCGGTGGTGGAGATCATGTTCGCCGACTTCCTGCCCATGTGCATGGACCAGATCGTCAACCAGATCGCCAAGACCCGCTACATGTTCGGCGGCCAGTTCCACGCGCCCATGGTGATCCGCTCGCCGGGCGGCGGGGGCCTCAACGCCGGCCCCCAGCATTCGCAAAGCCTGGAAGCCTGGTTTGCCCACGTGCCCGGCCTGAAGGTGGTGGTGCCATCCACGCCTTACGACGCCAAGGGCCTGCTGAAGAGTGCCATCCGGGACGATGACCCCGTCTTGTTCCTGGAGAACAAGGCCTTGTACGCCATGAAGGGCGACGTGCCCGACGGCGACTATGTCCTCCCCATAGGAAAGGCCGACATCAAGCGACCGGGCAACGATGTCACGATCGTGTCGTTGTCCCGGATGGTGCACCAGGCCCTGGCCGCGGCCAAGATCCTGGCCGAACGGGGCATCGAGGCCGAGGTGATCGACCTGCGCACGGTCAGCCCCCTGGACAAGGAAACCATCTTCGCCTCCGTCGAAAAGACCTCGCGCCTGGTGGTGGCCCACGAGGCGGTCAAGACCGCCGGCATCGGCGCCGAGATTTCGGCCCTGGTGAGCGAGGAGATGATCGACTGCCTGGACGGCCCCGTGGTCCGGGTCGGCGCGCCCTTCGCGCCGGTGCCGTTCAGCCTGGAAAGCGACTACCTGCCCGGCCCCGCCGACGTGGTCGCCGCGGTCGAAAAGGTCCTGGCCTACTAGGGCCCGCACGGCGCGCGCGCCCCTGGGGGGCCGACCGCCGAGGAAGCGAGGAAACCGACAATGAACGTTTCGATCGTGATGCCCAAGATCGGTCTGACCATGACCGAGGGCAAGATCGTCGAGTGGCGCAAGGCCGTGGGCGACAGGATCGAGAAGGACGACGTGATATTCGTCTTCGAGACCGAGAAGGTCACCTTCGAGGTGGAAGCCCAGCAGG
>JAGREA010000387.1 GCA_020446745.1 Rhodobacterales bacterium
ATCCGGCCCGGCCGGCGGCCGCCACCTCCGGCCCGTCGCCCGGGGCGGCCGGCGCCGCCGCCTCGTCGGCGGGCAGGCCCAGGGCTTCGCGCAGGGGCCCGATGTGGGCGGCATAGTGCTGCCAGCGGGCCACCGAGCGGTCATAGATGGGCTGGCGCACCTGCCAGTTGCTGGCCGTGCGCACCGGGCGCTTGGTGGCGTGGAAGTCCAGGCAGGCCGGGTCCCAGTCCAGGCCCAGGAAGTCCAGGATGCGCCGCGTGGTGCCTTCGTGGTCGCGCACCATGTCCACATAGTCCACGGCCATCATGGGGTTGGGGTGGACGGCTTCCCAATGGTCCATCAGGCGCCGGTACTGGCGGTAGTAGTGGCCCAGGTGGTTCAGGTCGCGGCTGTAGGGCAGCACCGCCGTGAACCGCTGGAAGAAGCACGACAGGCAGGTGTCCAGGGGGTCGCGGCGGCAGTGGATGATGCGGGCCCGCGGCAGCACCAGGCCCAGCAGCCCCATGTGGGTGAAGTTGCCGGGCATCTTGTCGGTGATGTGCAGGATGGCGTCGGACCCGGCATCGATCCCCGCCAGGGTGCGCATCGCCGCCACCACCTGTTCGCCCAGGGCGCAGGCGTTCACGGCGTCCAGACGGGTATACAGGTCGGGATAGGGTGCCAGGTCGCGATAGGCCCGGCGCAGCGACAGGGACAGCTGGTTCATGTGGCCCAGTTCGCCCGCCCCGTGGATGCGCGGGTGGCTGGCCAGGGTCTGTTCCACCAGGGTGGTGCCCGACCGGGGCATCCCCAGGATGAACACGGGCAGCTCGGAATCCGATCCGAAGCCCTCGCGGGTGGCGAACACGTCCTTGGTGAACACGCGGATCAGCCCGTTCACCAGCCGTTCGAGATGCTCCGGCACGTACTGGGGCGGGCGTTCGTCCAGCAGGTTGCCCATGTGGAAGTGGTGGAAGGCCTCGTCGTAGCGGCCCAGGTCGTCATAGACCTTGCCCAGGGCGAAGTGCAGGTTGGTCCGCGCGTCGCCCTGCAGCTCGGGCGATTCCAGCATGCCCTCCATGTGGGCCAGGCGGTCGGAGTCCCCGCCCTGCTGGGTGCGCGACAGGTTGTAGTAGGCCGCCGCGTGGTCGGGGTCGTTTTCCAGCACGGCGTTGTACAGCGCCGTCGCCTCGTCCAGGCGCCCCATGTTCTTCAGCAGGTTGCCCAGGTTGTTGTTGATGGTCTTGTTGGTGGGCTGGCTCTGGCGCAGCTGTTCGTAGACGGCGATGGCCTGTTCGGTGTCGCCGTTCTTTTCCAGGGCCAGGGCCAGGCCCGACTGGGCCTCCACATAGTCCGGCCGCAGCGACAGGGCCTTGCGGATCACCGGCAGGGCATCGGCGGCGCGGCCCAGGTCCACATAGGTCAAGCCCAGGTACAGGTAGCCCTCGGCGAACTTCGGGTCCATGGCCAGGGCGATGCGGAACCGGGCCACGGCCTCGCGGTGGCGGCCCAGGTCGCGCAGCGTGTTGGCCAGGCCCAGGTGGGATTTCAGGTTTTCCGGCAGCAGCAGGATGGCTTCGTCGAAGGCCGCCAGGGCCTCGTCCAGGCGCCCGGCCCGGCGCAGGGCCTCGGCCAGGTTGCCGCGGAAGTAGGCGTTGCCGGGGGCCAGCTTCACGCAGGTCAGCAGGGGATCCAGGCTGTCGTGGTAGCGCCCCTGCAGGTAGCGCGCCAGGCCCAGGGCGTGCAGCACCGGCGCCGAGTGGGTGTCCGCCGCCAGCAGGCCCTCCAGCATGGCCTCGGCCGCCGGCGCGCGGCCGTTGGCGATCAGGTCCATGGCCGCATCGACCGAAGGAGCCCGCTGATTCATGGCGCCGGCCCCGGTTCCGTCAGGCGGCGTTGAAGCTGGTGGTGGTGACGTTGATGACGCCCGAGGTCATGCCCACGTCGGCGGCGAATTCCACCAGTTCGATGGGCGCCATGGCCCCGGTGCTGTCGGGGTCGTAGAACAGCTTGAACGTGGATCCGTTGTTTTCGTAGATGTACTTGTCGCCGCTGTTGACGTTGTCGACGTCGGTCAACACCGCGAAGCCGCCGGCCAGGAACCCGCCCGCCTTGTTGAAGTAGAAGCTGTAGTTGTCGACCGTCGGCAGGCTGCTGATCAGGTCCTTGCCGTCGCCGGTGGACTGGATCATGAAGTTGATGTGCGACGGATAGGTGCCGCCCAGGAAATTGATGACATCGAACCCGGCGCCGCCGGCCACGGAAACCACGGTATTGCTCTGGTTGGTGCCGGTGAAGCTGAACGAGATGTCGTCGTTGCCGGCGCCGCCGTCCACCAGCACGATGTTGTTCTTCACCGCGCCGCCGGTTTCGGTGCCGCCGTCGGCCTGCAGTTTGACCAGAATGTCGTCGCTGCCCGAACCGCCTTCCACGTGGACTTCATTGTTGGACACGCCGGTACCGCTGGCATCGGCCACCAGGGATACGGTGATGGCGTCGTTGCCGCCCATGCCCTGCACCGTATAGGTGTTGCCGGTGATGCCTGGGGCGCCCGTGGCGTGGATGTTGATCGTCAAGGTGTCGTTGCCGTACCCGGCCTGAAGGTTGACGCCCTGCGCCGCCGTGGGGTCCACCCCCGAGCCGGTCATCTTGACGATGAAGGTGTTGGCGCTGCTGTCCGTGGACGGGGCCGAGACGTTCACGAGGTTGCCGTTCACCGGACCGTTGGTCGACTTCAGGGACACGATCACCGTGTCGGCGCCGACGCCCGCGTTGACGTTCACGGTGTTGTCGACCACCGAGTTGTTGTTGGCCTGGGTGCCGGTGGCCGACAAGGTGGCCAGGATGGTGTCGTTCCCGCCGCCGCCCGTCATGTTGACGACATTGTTCACGTTCTTCTTGCCCGACACGGAACGGAACGACAGCACATCGTTGTCCGAGGCGCCGGACGTGCCGGCCGCCATGGTCACCGTGTTGCCGTTGACGTGGCCGCCGGCCAGCAGGTCCACATCCAGGAAATCGGCGCCGGTGCCGCCGGTCAGGTTCACCTGGTTGTTGTTCACGTTGGCCTGCACGGACTGCAGGGTCGTGGTCAGGTTGTCGTTGCCGGTGGCGCCGTCCAGGGCCACCTGGTTGCCGTTTTCCGAGGTCTCGCCCGACACCAGGACCACCAGGATGGTGTCATTGCCCGTGTTGTTGTCCCAGAAGGTGCTGCTGGTGGACGGCAGGTTCAGGGTATTGCCGGTGAAGTTCTGGCGCGTGATGGTGCCCACCACCGCCGTGGTCGTGGCGGAAGTCGTGGTGGTGGTCAGCTGGGCGTTGGTGGTGGTGTCGGTGGCGTCTCCGGTGCCCGTGTCCGTGGCCCCGTCGTCGTCGCCGCCGCCGTCATCGCCGCCGCCGTTGTTCAGGCCGGCCAGCAGGTCGGCGCCCACGCCGCCCAGGTCGGCGCCCGTGCCGGTGCCCGTTCCCGTGCCCGTGCCCGTGCCCGTGCCGCCGGGACCCAGGCCGCCTTCGCCGCCGGGGCCGAAGCCGCCGTCGCCGTTGCCCTGGCCGCCGTCCCCGTCGCCCTGGCCGGTGGCGCCCGGCAGGGCGGATTCCACCTCGGCGACGATGGCCTGGACCTGTTCCGGCGTCATCTGCACCTGCCGCGGCGCGCCCTGGGCCGGGTTCCACTGGAAGCCGCTGTTGGCGGTGTTGATGGTGCCCAGCACGTTGCCCTGGGAATCCTGCAGCGCGATCTCGCCCACGGTGAGCTGGCCGTCCGGGTTGAGCTCGGGCAGGTTCAGCACGGCGATCTGGCCGCCTTCCAGCTGGATGAACACCTTGGTGCCGCGGATGCCGATGGTGGCCAGCGGGGTGGCCACCTTCATGGCGTCGGGCGAGCCCTTGGCGATCTTGCCGGACACGAAGGTGGCCGCGCCCTGCAGCAGCGACACGGCCATCGAACCTTCCTCGGCCCCCGGGTCGTAGACCATCTCGTCCAGCACCATGCGGCCTTCGGCGCCCACGGCGAAGGTGGTGTCGTCGGCCAGCAGGATGCCCACGGCGCTGCCGGGGCCGGTTTCCAGGACGTCGCCCTGGTACACGGGATCACCCTTGACCAAGGTCACCTTGGTGCCGTCGGCCCGGGTCGCCGTCACCGTGCCCTTGGCCGTTTCGATGGTGCCGATGGGCTGAGCCCCGGCCAGGGCCGCGCCGGCCTGGGCCACCTGGCCCGGGGCCAGGGGGCCGGCCAGGCGGGCCACCAGGTCCGCCGGCAGGACGGCGCCTTCGGCCGTCATCAGGGCCGGGGGGGTGTCGGTCAGGAAATAGTCACGGATCAGGACCTGGTCGCCGGCATCGTCGGTGATCATCAGATCGTGGCCCTGGCGGGCGAAATCGGCCGACAGCAGCCACGCCCCGCCGGGCACCACCACCGGTTCGCCGTCCGCCACCTGCAGCACCGCGATGCCGCTTTGCGGCTGCGGGCTCAGGGCCGTGTCCTGCTGCGCCATGGCGCCCTCTCCTTCCCGTGCAAGAGCTAGAGACTACTCGCTTCCCGGTCGGGCGGCAACCGGGGGCGCGCCGCCAGGATCAGCCCAATGACCTTATCGGGCGGGTCCTTGAAGCCTTCCCGAAACGGCCGAGGGGGCCCGCCGGGGCCCCCTCGTTCTTGAAACACCGCGCGCGGCGCGTCAGGCGTTGGTTTCGGCGTCCACGCCCAGGGCCGCCTGGGCGGCGGCCAGGCGGGCGATGGGCACGCGGTAGGGCGAGCAGGACACGTAGTTCAGCCCCACCTTGTGGCAGAAGTGGACCGACGCCGGATCACCGCCGTGCTCGCCGCAGATGCCCAGCTTGATGTCGGGCCGGGTGGCCCGACCGCGCTCGGCGGCCAGCTTCACCAGCTCGCCCACGCCGTCCACGTCGATGGACACGAAGGGATCCACCTCCATGACCTTGCGGTCCTGGTACGACCGCAGGAAGTTGCCGGCATCGTCGCGCGACAGGCCGAAGGTGGTCTGCGTCAGGTCGTTGGTGCCGAAGCTGAAGAATTCGGCCCCCTCGGCGATCTCGCCGGCCCGCAGCGCGGCCCGGGGCAGCTCGATCATGGTGCCCACCAGATACTTCAGGGTGACACCCTTTTCCGCCATCACCGTCTTCGCCACGCCGTCGATCACGTTCTTCAGCATGTCGAATTCCGTCTTCATGCCGACCAGCGGGATCATCACCTCGGGCACCACCGGCGCGCCGCCCTGGGCGGTCACGTCGCAGGCGGCCTCGAAGATGGCCCGGGCCTGCATTTCGGTGATCTCGGGATAGGTGACGGCCAGACGGCAGCCCCGGTGCCCCAGCATGGGGTTGGATTCGGCCAGCCGGGCCGACGCCGCCTTCACCGCATCCACGGTGGTGCCGGCCGCCTTGGCCACCTCGGCCATCTCGGCCTCGGTGTGGGGCAGGAACTCGTGCAGCGGCGGGTCCAGCAGGCGGATGGTCACCGGCAGGCCAGACATGATCTGGAACAGGTCGGTGAAGTCCTGGCGCTGGTAGGGCAGCAGCTTGTCCAGGGCGGACCGGCGCTCGGTCTCGTCCTCGGCCAGGATCATCTCGCGCATGTGGATGATCCGCTGCGGGTCGAAGAACATGTGCTCGGTGCGGCAGAGGCCGATGCCCTCCGCGCCGAACTCGCGGGCGCGCTTGCTGTCCGCGGGGCTGTCCGCGTTGGTGCGGATGCCGAGCCGGCGGTGTTTGTCGGCCCA
>JAGREA010000048.1 GCA_020446745.1 Rhodobacterales bacterium
CCGTGGCCACGGTGTCGATGTGGGACCCCATGACCACCGGCGGTCCGTCCTCCAGCCCCGGGCGCAGGCCCAGCACGTTGCCGATGCGGTCCACCCGCACCGCCAGGCCCAGGTCGGCCATCCAGCCGCACACCAGGTCGCGGCCGGCCTTGTCGGCGTCGGTCAGGGCCAGGCGGCACACGCCGCCGCCGTCCAGGGCGCCCACCCGGCCCAGGGCCGTCAGGCGGCCCATCAGGCGGTCCAGGTCGATGCGCCGGTTGGATCGGGTCTCGGTCATCACGCCACCTCCTGCCAGGGCCGGCCGACCACCTGTTCGTACAGCGCCGCGTCGGTGGCGCCCTCGGACCCGATGACCACGGCGCGCGATGTTTCGTCCAGGCCCAGGGCGGCCCGGGCGCCGGCGTCGCGGGCCGCGGTGATCAGCCCGGCCAGGCCGGCGACGCCGGATTCGCCGCCCACCAGGGGCGGGTCGCCGTCCCACCCCTGGGCCAGCAGGCGCATGGTGGCGGGGGCGGCATCGTCGTTCAGGGTCATGGCGGCGTGGGCGCCGGGATGCAGGATCTCCCAGGCCAGGGCCGAGGGCTCGCCGCAGGCCAGGCCGCTCATGAAGGAGTCCACGTCGCCGGTCACGGCCGTGGGGGTGCCGGCGGTCAGGCTGGCGTGCCAGCAGGCGCACTGTTCCGGTTCCACCAGCACCGTCGTGGGCCGGTCGGCGCCGTAGTGGCGCCAGAATTCGGCGCAGGTGGCGGCGGCCATGCCGCCGACGCCGGCTTGAAGAAACAGGTGGCTGGGGGCGGGGCCGCCGGCGAGCTGCTCGATGATCTCGGCGCCCATCACCGCATAGCCCTGGGTGACGTCGCGGGGCGCTTCCACCACCTGGCCGTCGGTGGTGTCGGGAATGACCGACCAGCCCTCGCGGCGGGCCGCGGCGAAGGCCGCGCGCACGGCGTCGTCGAAGGTGCCGGGGTGGCGGCGCACCTGGGCCCCGTAGGCGGCGATGGCGGTCTCGCGGGCTTCGGTGACGGCCTCGTTGATGAAGATGACGCAGCGGCAACCGAACATGCGGGCACCCCAGGCCACCGAGCGGCCGTGGTTGCCGTCGGTGGCGGCGGTGACGGTGACGGCGGCAACGATGTCCGCGTGGTCGCCGCGCAGAATCTCGTCCGGGTCGACGGGGCGGCCGGTGGCGGCCTCCACGGCCCGCATCAGGCACCGCTGCACGGCATAGGCGCCGCCCAGGGGCTTGAAGCTGCGCAGGCCGAAGCGGTCGCCTTCCTGCTTGTAGAGGATGCCGCCCAGGCCCAGGGCCGCGGCCAGGCCGGGCAGGGCCACCAGGGGCGTGGGGGCATAGCCTGGCCAGGCCCCGATGCAGCGCCGGGCCAGGGCCAACCCGTCGGCGTTCAGCACCGCCTGCTGGCCGGGGCCGTAGGCGGCGCCGGGCAGGACGTCGGGGTTGGCGTCCCATTGGAAGGGCAGATCGGGAAAGGGCAGGGGCATGGTCGCGTCGGCTGGGAGCGGAGGGGGAAACGGGACCGGCGGCGGCGCCACCGGTCCCGTTTCGACGTCTGAACCGAGGTTACTCGGCGGCCTTGATGGCGGACATCATGGAATCCAGCATGTCCTTGCCCTCGGCGCCCAGCTTCTCCTCGATCAGCTTGCGCACGGCGGGCTGGGCCACGGCGGCGAACTTGGCCTGCTCGGCCGGCGGCACCACGTTCACTTCCATCTTCTTGGCCAGCTTGGGCAGGCCGCGTTCGGAGGCCTCGATGACCCGCGACACGCCGCGGCCGGCTTCCGTGGCCACTTCCGAGGCCCAGTCGATGATCTTCCGGTGCTCGGGCGACAGGCCCTCGTAGAAGGCCTTGTTCATGGTCCAGATGTAGGGCGTGATCACGTGGTTGGTGATGGACAGGTACTTCTGCACCTCGTCGAACTTGGCGAAGGCGATGATCGGAATGGGGTTCATCTCGCCGTCGGCGACGCCGGTCTGCAGCGAGGTGTAGACCTCGGCCCAGGGCAGCGGGGTGGCCTGGGCGCCCAGGCTGTCGACCATGGCCATGTGGGTGGGCAGGGTCATGGTGCGGATCTTCAGGCCCTTCATGTCCTCGACCGACTTGATGGGCCGCTGCGAGTTGGTGAAGGCGAAGAAGCCGCCGGAATCGATCATGCCCAGGACCTTCAGGCCGGTCTTGGCTTCCAGGTCGGCCGAGAACTTCTTGCCGAAGGCGCTGCGCTGGTCGATCACCCGGCTGGCCACGGCGATGTTGGGGAAGGCGAAGGGAATGTCGAAGATGCCCACCAGCGGGTAGTGCTGGGCGATGCCGCCCGACGACGAGATCACCGATTCGACGATGCCGTCACGGACCTGTTGGATGACTTCGTTGTCCTTGCCCAGCTGGCCGTTGGGGAACAGCTTGACCTCGATGGCGCCGCCCGAGGCCGATTCCACCAGGGACTTGAAGATGGCCGTCATGGCGCCGGAATGGCTTTCGAAGGGTTCGGCCGGGTTCAGGTGGCCCAGGCGGATGGTCACGTCGGCGGCCAGGGCAGTCCCGGCCAGGGACACGGCCACGGCCACCGCCGCGGCGGTCGTCGTCAGCTTGTTCAGGAAGGTCATGTGAAGTCTCCTTTTTGGGGGTCGGTTTGTGCTCTAGAGGAAGGGGCGCCGTCACAGGCCCAGCAGGCGCGGCACGGCCAGGGTCAGGTCCGACCAGTAGGCGATGATGAACAGCACGATCACCTCGCCCAGCAGGAACGGCCACAGGGACTTGGTGATGTTCTCGATCTTCTCCTTGGTCACCGAGGCCAGGACGAACAGGCAGGCCCCCACCGGCGGCGTCATCAGCGAGATGTTCAGGGCCAGGATGATCATGATGCCGGCGTGCACCGGGTCCATGCCGATGTGCAGCGTCAGCGGCGCCAGCACCGGGGCCAGGATGATCAGGGTGGCGTTGATGTCCATGAACAGGCCGATGAACAGCAGCAGGCCGATGATCATGGCGATGATCACCGACGGCTCGTCCGACAGGGCCAGGAAGCCCTCGGCCACGGCCTGGGGGATCTGGTTGAAGGTCATCCACCAGCCCAGGATCGAGGCCGAGGCGATGATCAGGAAGATCACCCCGGTGATCCGGGTGGTGCGCACGCACATGTCGTAAAGGTCGCGCCAGGTCAGCCCCTTGTAGACCAGGCCGCCGATCACCAGGGCGTAGAACACGGCGATGGAGGCGGCTTCCGTGGGCGTGGCGATGCCGCCCAGGATGGAGCCCAGGATGAAGATGGGCAGCACCAGGGCCAGGAAGCTTTCCTTGAAGGCATAGATGATGGCGCGAAGCTGGGGGCCGCCTTCGGCCTTGGGCAGGTTCAGGCGCTTGCCCAGGCCGGCGATGATGGCCATGCAGATGGCGCAGATCAGCAGCCCCGGCACGATGCCGGCGGCGAACAGCCCGGCGATGGACACCCCCATGATGGACCCGTAGATGACCATCAGGGTGGACGGCGGAATGGTCGGCCCGATGATCGATCCGGCGGCCGTCACGGCGCAGGCGAAGGGCTTGGTGTAGCCCTGCTTGACCATGGCCGGCACCAGGGTGTTGCCGAAGGCCGCGGCGTCGGCCGTGGCCGCGCCGGTGATGCCGGCGAACATGACCGAGGCCACCATGTTGGAATGGGCCATGCCGCCGCGCATCCAGCCCACCAGGGCGTCGGCGAACTTCACCAGGTGGGTGGTGATGCCCGACTTGTTCATGATCTCGCCGGCCAGGATGAAGAACGGCATGGCCAGGAAGGGGAACAGGTCCAGCCCGGCGAACATGCCGTCGGGCGCCATCATCAGGAAGCGCCCGCCGCCCATGTCGAAGATGCCCACCAGGCCGGCGATGCCCAGCACGAAGCCCACCGGCATGCCCAGGAACAGCAGCCCGAAGAAGGTGACGGCGACGATGATCATGGCTCAGACCTCCACGCGCTCGGCCGCGGTGACGCCATCCTTGGCGAAGAAATCGTGCACCGCCACCAGGGCCAGCTGGATGCAGGCCAGGGTGGCCGCCATGGGCACCCCCAGGAACGGATAGGCCTTGGGGATCTCGTTGATCATGGTGTAGCGGCTGAAGCCCCGTTCCACGAAGCCCACGCCTTCCACGGCGATCAGGGCGAAGAAGCCCAGGGCCACCAGGTCGAAAACCACGGCCAGCCACTTGCGCACCGGCGGCGGGAAGCGTTCGAAGATCACCAGCATGCCGATGTGCTCGCGGTGGCTGATGCCGCTGGACACCGCCAGCAGGGCCATCCAGATCATCAGGTAGCGGGCCAGTTCCTCGGTGAACGTCCAGCTTACGGGCAGCACGTAGCGCACCATCACGCCCAGCCACACGTCCAGCACCAGCAGCATCAGCAGCGCCACGCAGAAGCGCTCCACATACCAGTTCAGCTTCCGGCTGGCACGGATGGACCGGTCGGCGAGTCCCTGCACAAGACACCTCCCCAGGTGCGGATGGCCCATTGGACCGTTGGGGAAAGTTTGAAATGCAAATTTCAGTTTGTCAATAAAACCTAAAACTTGTGTTTCAGTCGGGCCGGTCCTAACCTGGGTTCCATGACGCATTTCCAGGCCGATTCATGAGGGGGACGAAACCCCCGGCGCGCCGGATGCGGCGCCCCACGTCCGCCAAGCCGGAAGACGGCGGCGTGACTTTCGAGGGCCGCATCCGCGAACAGTACGCCGGCCTGCCGGAAAGCGAACGGCGCATCGCCGACCTGATCCTGGAATTCCCCGGCGACCTGGCGGCCTATTCGGCCACCGAGCTGGCGGCCCTGTCGGGCGGCTCCAAGGCCGCCGTCACGCGCCTGGTGAAGCGCCTGGGGTTCGCCAACTTCGACGAGGCCCGCCGCGCCGCCCGCAGCGCCCAGGCCTGGGGCTCGCCGCTCTATCTGATGTCCAAGAATTCCGCCGGCGGCAACTTCGGGGCCCGGGTCAGCGCCCACGTGGAGCAGGACTTCCGCAACATCGCGGTGTCCCTGGAAACCCTGAACCCGCAGACCTTCAACGAGATCGTCGACGGCATCTGCACGGCCCGGCGGGTGTTCCTGCTGGGCTACCGCAACAGCTACTACCTGGCCGGCTACACCCGCTGGCAGATCATCCAGGTGCGCGGCGACGTGTACCTGCTGCCCGCCGCCGGCGAGACCGTGGCCGAGGAGATCGCCGACCTGACGGACCAGGACATGGTCATCGTCATCGGCTTCCGGCGCCGGGTGGCCGCCGTGCGCCCCACCATGGCCGGGGCCCGGGCCCTGGGGGCGCGGGTGCTGTACATCACCGACTGGTCGGCCGAGCCGGCGCCCGACGCCACCTGGACCCTGCGCTGCGCCGTGCGCGGGTCGGACCTGTTCGACCGCTACGCCTCGGCCATGTCGCTGCTGCACTTCCTCAGCGTATCGGTGGTGGACCGCCTGGGCGCCCGGGGCCGGGCCCGCCTGCAGCGGGTCGAGGACCTGCACCGCGACCTGCGGGAATTCGACTAGACGCCCCCTAACCGATCACCGCCACGCCCACCGGGTCGATGTCCACGTACACCTGGGCCCCCACGGGGAACTCGCGGGTGCTGGCGGGCATGATGGCGAACAGCTCGTGGTCGCCCCACTGCACCCAGTATTCCGTCGCCGCGCCCACATAGGCGTGGGACCGCACGGTGCCGCGCAGGCCCGGGCCGATGTCCTTCAGGTTCAGGGATTCGGGGCGCAGGGCCACCTGGCGCTCGCCGGCCAGGCCCTCGGCGTCCTCGATGGGCACCCGCAGGCCGTCGATCTCCACCACCATCACGCCGTCCAGGTCCCGCACCCGGCCGGTGGTGATGTTGGCGTCGCCCATGAAGGTGGCCACGAAGGGCGACACGGGCCGCCGGTACAGGTGCTTGGGCGTGCCCTTCTGGGCGATGGCGCCCTCGCTGATCACCACCACCTCGTCGGACACCGAAAGGGCCTCCTCCTGGTCGTGGGTGACGTAGACCGAGGTGATGCCCGTGTCCTGCTGCAGGCGGCGGATGTCCTCGCGCATCTGGCGGCGCAGCTTGGAATCCAGGTTCGACAGGGGCTCGTCGAACAGCATCACCTTGGGTTCCAGGATCAGCGCCCGGGCCACGGCGATGCGCTGCTGCTGGCCGCCGGAAAGCTGGTCGATGTAGCGCCCGCCGTACCCGGCCAGGCCCACCGAGGCCATGGCGGCCTCGGCCCGGGCGTGGCGTTCCTCCTTGCCCACGCCCTGCACCTTCAGGCCGTAGCTCACGTTCTCGCCCACCGTCATGTGGGGGAACAGGGCGTAGGACTGGAACACCATGGCCACGTCGCGGTGGCTGGCCGACAGCAGCGACACGTCCTCGTCGCCGATCAGGATGCGGCCGGTGGTGGGCATCTCCAGGCCGGCGACCAGGCGCAGGATGGTGGTCTTGCCGCAGCCGGACGGGCCCAGCAGGGTGGTCAGGGTGCCGGGCGCCATGGCCAGGTCGATGCCCTTCAGCACGGCGGTGTCGCCGAAGGACTTGGTGACGCCTTCCAGGCGCACACCGACGGACGCGGACGGGTTGCTCATGACGAATTCATTCCATGGCTGTCTGGCGTTCGGTGCGGGACCGGCCGATCACCCGGTTGATGACCAGGATCACGGCCAGCATGGTGATGATGAGGACCGAGCCGTAGCAGATGGACTGGCCGTAGTCCCCGTCCTCCACCCGGCCCAGGATGTAGGTGGTGGCCACCTGGGTGTCGGCGGTGACCAGGAAGATGATGGCGCTGACCGAGGTCATGGACTTCACGAAGCTGAACACGATGGCCGAGATCAGGGCCGGGCGCAGCAGCGGCAGCACCACCGAGAAGATGGTCCGCATGGAGCCGGCCCGCTGGGTCAGCGAGGCCTCCTCCAGCGACACGTCGATCTGCGACAGGGCCGAAATGCCGGCCCGGATGCCCACCGGCATGTTGCGGAAGACGAACGAGATGATGACGATCACCGCCGATCCGGTCAGCAGGATCGGCGGCGTGTTGAAGGCGATGACGTAGCTGACGCCGATCACCGTGCCGGGGATGGCGAAGCAGATCATGGCCCCGAAGTCGATGACGTTGCGGCCCAGGAAGCGCCGCCGGGTGGTCACGTAGGCGATCAGGATGCCCAGCACGGCGGTCAGCGGCGCGGCCACGGCGGCGAAGCCCAGGGTGGTCAGAAACGACGGCCAGGCGCCATAGCCCAGGCCGCGGGTCCACAGTTCCTCGTAATGGGCCAGGGTGGGGGTGTAGTCGGCCCCCCAGTTCACCACGAAGCCGCCCAGCAGGATGCTGCCGTACAGGATGGCGGTGAACAGGATCCAGGCGAAGGCGATGGCGGCGGTGGCGCGGCGCATCCACCGGGGCAGGGGCTGGAAGCCGCCGGCCCCGCCCTTGCCGGTGACGGTGACGTAGGACTTCTTGCCGATCCACTGGCGCTGGATCACGTAGGCGGCCAGGGAAAAGGCCAGCAGCAGGATGCCCAGGGTGGCGGCCCGGGCATAGTCCAGCTGCGCGCCGACGATGCTGAAGTAGATTTCCGTGGCCATCACGTCGTAGTCGCCGCCCAGCACCAGGGGGTTGCCGAAATCGGCCAGCGAGGCGATCACCCCCAGCAGGAAGGCGTTGGCGATGCCCGGGCGGATCAGCGGAAAGGTGACGTGGCGGAAGGTCTGCCAGTCGCTGGCCCGCATGGTCAGCGAGGCCTCCTCCAGGGCCGGGTTGGTGGTCGAGATCATGCCCACCAGCAGCATGAAGCTGATGGGCGTGAACGACAGGGTCTGGGCCAGGAAGATGCCCCAGAAGCCGTAGATGTAGGGCGAGCGTTCGAACCAGCCTTCGTTGCCCTGGCCGATGAACAGGCCGCCGTCGCCGAACAGGGCCAGCAGCAGGTCGTTGATGGTGCCGTTGCGCCCGAAGATCAGGATCAGCGACAGGCCGATGACGAAGGGTGGCGTGATGATGGGCAGGATGGAGAACAGCTTGATCAGCCCCTGGGCCCGCCGCGACACCCGCGCCGCGTACAGGGCGAACACCAGCCCCAGGATGGTGGTGGACACCCCCACGGCCACGGCCAGGGACAGGGAGTTCACCAGCACCCGGCCGATGCCGAAGGCGGTGACGTTGTCGAAGAAGGCGAAGGGGGTGAACGTCCCGTCCAGGTCCACCAGCACCTTGGAGAAGACCATCGAGATGGGGAAGAACACGAACAGGATCACCAGCCCGACGATGATCAGGATCGACGCGGTCATGAAGGCGTCGCCGCGGATGAAGCCCAGGCGCGCCAGGGCCACGGCGGCGATGCCACCCAGGGCGATGAGCTGCACGGCGGCGCCATAGCCCAGGGCCACGCGGCCGCCGTCCGCCGCCGCCAGCAGGCCCAGGAAGGCGCCGGCGGCCAGCAGGGCGTCCACCCGGTGGGCCGCCGGGGCCGCCAGGCCGCGCCACGGACGGGCCATGAACAGGGCGAACACCGCCACCGCCACCAGGGACAGGTTCACCGACGACCAGCCGTAGGCGGCCAGCAGTTCGCCGCCGGTGACGTCGAAGATGCCGTATTCCAGGGCGGTCCAGGGCAGCAGGGCGAAGGCCGCCAGGCCGGCCAGCGACCACAGCACGAGGGGGTCGATCCACGAGACCCGGTTCGCCTGGGCCCGTTTATTCTGGGCCGGCTTATTCTGGGCGATGGCCATGGCAAGCGCTCCGCCGGAGTTGGAAGTCCGGGGCCCCCGCCGCCCGGGAGAGGGCCGGGCGGGGAGGGGGCCCCGGTCGGGAGGAACCGTCGCGGCCGGTTACCGCTCCAGGGGCTTCACTTCCCGGATCCAGCGGTCGATCAGGCTCTTGCGCTTGTCCTCGGACCCGTAGGTCACGAAGTCGTAGTCGATCAGCTTGACGCTATCCAGGCGGATGGCCTCCTTGGGCACGTCGGCGTTCATGTTGGTGGGCACCTGGAACGACCCCACCGAGGCGGCCACTTCCTGTCCTTCCTTGGTCAGCGCCCAGTCCACGAACTTCTTGGCGTTGTCCATGTTGCGCGCGCCCTTGACGATGCTCAGGCCGCCGATCTCGTAACCCGTGCCCTCGCAGGGGGCCACCAGCTCCAGCGGGAAGCCCTTCTTCTTCTCCTTGGCGTGGTCGTGCAGGAAGCCGATGCCGATCATGGCCTCGCCGCGGGCCGCGTTCTTGCCCGGCGCCGAGCCCGACTTGGTGTACTGGCTGACGTTCGAATGCAGCTTCTTGAAGTATTCGAACGCCTTGTCCTCGCCCCACAGCTGGACGAAGGTGGCCGTGGCCGTATAGGCGGTGCCCGAGCTTTGCGGGCTGGCCACCTGGATCTGGCCCTTGAATTCGGGCTTGGTCAGGTCGGCCCAGCAGCGCGGCATGTCCAGGCCCGCCTTCTTCAGCAGGTCGGTGTTCACGCTGAAGCCCAGCACGCCCACGTAGATGCCCGTGGAATGGTTCTGCTTGCTGGACGCCGGGTTGCGGTAGGGCTCGCCGATTTCCGACAGCATGGGCGAGGCATAGGATTCCAGCAGCCCGTTCACGCCGGCCTGGCTGTGCGGGTCCAGGGTGCCGCCGTACCACACGTCGCCCTGGGGATTCTCCTTTTCCGCCAGGATCTTGGCATAGGTGCTGCCCGAACCGTTGCGGGTCATGGAAACCCGCACGTCGTACTTCGCGCCGAAGGTCTCGCTGGCCTTCTGGCACCAGTCGCCCTGGGCGCTGCAATAGATGACCAGCCGCCCGTCGGCCTGGGCCGACGACACGCCGGCCACCATGGCCACCGCGGACAGCGCGGTCAGGATACGTCCCTTCATGGTTTCCTCCTTGTGTGTTTAAGGCTGTTGTCTCGCCCCCTTTCCCGCCCGGCCGGTCATCCGGGCAGGAGGGTCATGTGACGGGGGTTCAGCGACAGGACCACCGCGTCGCCCGGTTCGAAAACGGCGTGCCCCATGCTGTGGGGGTCGTCCACCAGGACCATGTCGCCCTGCACGTCGACCCCGTAGCGGACCACGCCGCCCAGGAATTCCTTGTGATCCACCCGGCCTTCCAGGGCCGTGTCGCCCCCCGCCGCATCGGGCCCCGGCGCCGTGCCCGGCGCCGCCACGTGCACGTTCTGCGGCCGGATGACCAGGTGCCGGGCGTCGCCGTGCGGGCCGTCGCCCGCCAGGGGGAACAGGGCGCCGTGGGCCGAGCGGAAGGCCGGCCGGCCGTCCACCGTTTCCGGCCCGCCGCGGATCACGTTGGCGGTGCCCAGGAAGGTGGCGACGAACAGGTTCCGCGGCCGGTCGTACAGGTCCATGGGCGCGCCCACCTGCTGGATCACGCCCTGGTCCAGCACCGCCATGCGGTCCGACGTGGTGTTGGCCTCTTCCTGGTCGTGGGTGACAAAGATGGTGGTCAGCTTCAGCTTGCGCTGCAGCTCGCGGATCTCGCGGCGCATCTGGATGCGCAGGTTGGCGTCCAGGTTGGACAGGGGCTCGTCCAGCAGCAGCACCTTGGGTTCCACCACGATGGTGCGGGCCAGGGCGATGCGCTGCTGCTGGCCGCCGGAAAGCTGCGACGGCCGCCGGTCGGCCAGGTCGCGCAGGCCCACCATGTCCAGCGCCGCGTTCACCCGGTCGGCGATCTGGTTGCGCGGCACGCGCCGTTCCTCCAGCCCGAAGGCCACGTTCTTGCGCACGGTCATGTGGGGCCACAGGGCGTAGCTTTGGAACACCATGCCCACGTCGCGCTTCCAGGGCGGCAGGCGGGCGATGTCCTGGCCGCGGATCAGGATGCGGCCCTTGGGCGTGGGGCCAAACCCGGCGATGGCCCGCAGCAGGGTGGACTTGCCCGACCCCGACGGGCCCAGGAAGGCGAAGAACTCGCCCTCGGCGATGTCCAGGTTCACGCCCTTCAGCACCTCGTTGGCGCCGAACGACAGGCTCAGGTTCTCGATGACCACGCCGCCGGTTTGCGGTTCGCTCGTGTTCACGTGGCGGTCTCCTCACCGACGATGGAAGTGGCCTCGCGGCTTTTCTTGCCGCGCTCGATGACCACGTGGGACAGGTAGGTGCCCAGGCCGACGATCAGCACGGCGATCATGCCCAGGGCCGCGCCGGGCCCGCGCCCGGCCGCGTTCTGCATGAATTCGTAGATGCCCGCCGCCAGGGGGGCGTCGGATTCGTTGGACACCAGCATGATGGTGGCCGACAGCTCCACCGACGCCGTGGCGAAGCTGGTGATGAAGCCGGCCAGGATTCCGCCGCTCATCAGCGGCACGACGATGCGGCGCACGCTGCGGGCCTTGGTGGCGCCCAGGTTCTCGGCCGCCTCCTCCAGCAGTTCGCTCACCTGCTGCAGGGCCGCCATGCAGGCCCGCAGGGCATAGGGCAGGCGGCGGATGGTCAGGGCCACCACGATGATCACCCACCACGACGCCAGGGGCTTGTCCACCAGCGGCACCTGGAAATCGTGGAAGGTGCGCAGGTAGCCGATGCCCAGCACCACCCCGGGCACGGCCAGGGCGCCCATGGCGATGTAGTCCAGCCACTTGCGCCCGGCCAGGCCGGTGCGCAGCACGATGTAGGCGATGGCCGTGCCGATCACCACGTCGGCCCCGGCGGCGATGCCGGCGTACAGCAGGGTGTTGGTGACGTAGCCGAAGGCGCTTTGGAACACCGTCAGGTAGTGGTCGAAGGTGTAGGCGTCGGGCAGCACGCTGAACGACCAGATGGTGCCGAAGGACAGCAGGGTCAGGCCCAGGTGGGGCGACAGAACGAACAGCAGGATGACGATGATGATGGCGTAGCAGACCACCTTTTCCCACGGCCGCATGTCGCGCCGGGCCAGGCCGCCGCCGCCCTTCTGCACGGTGGCGTAGTCCTTGCCCCGCATGGCCAGCAGCGACACCCACAGCGAGAAGATGGAAAACACCACCAGGATCACCGAGATCACATAGCCCATGGGGTCGGCGATGCCGATGGACGAGATCCGCAGGTAGGCCTGGGGCGCCAGCATGTTGTTGATGTTCAGCAGCAGCGGCGTGCCGATGTCGTCGAACACCTTGATGAACACCAGCGACGCGCCGGCCACGTAGCCCGGCATGGCCAGGGGGAAGACCACCCGGCGGAACAGGCGCGAGCCGTGGCAGCCCAGGTTCTGGGCCGATTCCTCCATGGCCCGGTCGATGTTGTTCAGGGCCGCCGACAGGTTGATCAGGATGAACGGGAAATAGTGGATGCTTTCCACCAGGATCACCCCGTTCAGGCCGCGCATGAACGGGATGGTGAAGCCGAAGTGCTCGTCCAGCAGCAGGTTGACGGACCCGTTCTCGCCCAGCAGCAGCACCATGGCCACGGCGCCCACGAAGGGCGGCATGATCAGGGGGATGATGCCCAGCGTCTGGATCAGCACCGCGCCCTCGAAATTGAAGCGCGTGGTGTAGTAGGCCAGGGGGATGGCGATCAGCGTGGCCAGCAGCACCGACATGCCCGACACGTACAGCGAGTTCAGGAAGCTGGCCTGGAACAGGGCGGCGCCGAAGAAATCGGCGAAGTTCAGCAGGGTCAGGGCGCCCGAGTGCGGGTCCTGGAAGGCGACGAACACCACCTTCAGGATGGGCAGGGCCAGGAACACCAGCAGGAAGGCGGCCAGACCAAGGGCCACCCAGGCCACCCTGCCATAGCCGCGATAGAGAGACAGCATGCGTTCGCCCCGGTGAGGGTTGCGCGGATGGGGATGACGGAAAAGCCGGAGGGGCGGCCGGTGGCCGCCCCTCCGGGGCGTCGGGGCGTCACATGCCCTGGGCTTTTTCCGCCAGTTCCTTGGCCTTGGCGTAGTTGGCCACGACCACGGCGTCCCACTCGGCCTCGATCTCGGCCTGGCGGCCGGTGACCTTGGTGGAGGCCTTCTTGCGCGCCTTCTTGAAGATGGCGTTGAAGCCCTTCTCGCCGGCCTGGGCCTCGGTGATGGGCACGGCGGCGATCAGCGCCTCGGCCTGGTCGATCAGGGCCATGGCGGCGGCGTTGTTCTTGCCGGCCTGGGCGGCGCGGGCGTCCTGCACGGCCTTGGTGGCGGCCCGCAGGTCATCCATGCGGTAGGTCACCATCACGTCGAACAGGGCGTTGACCACGTTGTAGCGGCCCTTCGACAGGTCCAGGTCGAACTTCACGGCGGCGCCGATGGAGCTGTCCTCGAACGGGTTGGGGAAGCCGGCCGGGGCCTTGGCGTAGGTGGCCGGGTTGACCGGCAGGCGGCGGATCTTGGGATCCAGCAGCAGTTCCTGGCCTTCCGTGGACATCAGGTATTCGATGAAGGCTTCCGCCGCCGCCTGGTTGGCGGCGTTCTTCACGATGGCGATGTTGGCCGGCACCAGGGTGGTCACCTTGGGATAGGCGAATTCCACCGGGAAGCCCGACGCCTTGGACGACAGGCCGAAGAAGTCGATGACGATGCCGGCGCCGAACTGGCCGGAATTCACGCCGTCGGGCACGCCGAAGCTGCGCTCGGTCACGGTCTTGAAGTTGCCGGCGATGGCCTTCCATTCGGCCCAGCCCTTTTCCCAGCCCAGGCCCTGCAGCACCGTTTCCACGGTCAGGTGGGTGGTGCCGGAGCGCGACGGGGCGCTCATGCCCACGTGGCCGAACCACACCGGGTCCTTCAGGTCGTCCCATTCCTTGGGCACGGGCAGCTTCTTGGCCTTCAGGTAGCGGGTGTTCCACATGATCCCGTAGCCCGAGGCGGCGAAGCCCTTGTAGTAGCCGTCGGGGTCGTTGATGGGGAAGGCACCCACCTTTTCCGGGATGCCCTGCACCTTCACCTGGTACTTGGCCAGCAGGCCGTCGGCCTTCAGCACCTCGAAGGCGTCGGGGGCCGAGGCCCAGAACATGTCGGCCGTGTTGTTGCCGGCGATTTCCTGCAGGTACTTGATGCCGGCGGTGGTCTTCTTCTTCAGCATCTCGACGGTGACGCCGGGATACTTCTTCTCGAAGGCCGCCTTGAAGGTGTTGGTGGTGTCGGTGGGATAGGACGTGACGATGGTCAGGGTGCCGTCCAGGGCCATGGCATGGGACGACAGGACCAGCAGCGCGCCGGCCACCAGGCCGGGCAGCAGTCGCTTTTTCATTCGGGTTCCTCCCTTGGACGCGGCACCTTGGCGGCACCGCCGGTATCGGTTTGTCACAAGCCCACCGCAAGGCCCGTGCCAGCGGCGGGAAGTGTATTAAATCAAGGGGTTGGATGGGAAGCCGCGGCCGGGAATGGGTCGCCGGTGACCCCGTTACCGGGGCCGATGGGTCAAATTTGACCCAAACGGGCCGCGCCGGTCAGCGCCGCAGGCCGTGCTTGCGCATGCGCAGGTACAGGGTCTTGCGGGGCAGGCCCAGGGCCTGGGCGGTCAGGCCCACGCGGCCGCCCTGGCGGTCCAGCTCGGCGCGGATGATCTCGCGCTCCAGCCGGTCCAGGCGCTCCGCCAGGGGCCCCGCCAGGGGGGGCGCCGCCACCCCGGCCTCGGCCAGCAGCGGCAGGCCCAGCACGAAGCGGTCGGCGGCGTTGCGCAGCTCGCGCACGTTGCCGGGCCAGTCGTGGGCCATCAGGTCGTCCACCAGGGCATCGCCCAGGTCCGGTGCGTCGCGGCCGTAGCGGGCCTCGGCCAGGCGGGTGAAGTGGCCGAACAGCAGGCGCAGGTCCTCGGGCCGGTCGCGCAGGGGGGGCAGGGCCACCTGGCCCACGTTCAGGCGGTAGTACAGGTCGTCGCGGAACGTGCCGTCGCGCGAAGCCGCCAGCAGGTCGGTCTTGGTGGCGGCGATCACCCGGATGTCCACGGGGATGGGGTCGTTGCGGCCCAGGCGCTCGATGGAGCGTTCCTGCAGCACCCGCAGCAGCTTCACCTGCAGGTCCACGGGCATGCTCTCGATCTCGTCCAGGAACAGGGTGCCGCCGTCGGCGTATTCCACCCGGCCGATGCGCCGCCGGCTGGCCCCGGTGAAGGCCCCGGCCTCGTGGCCGAACAGCTCGCTTTCTATGGTGTGTTCGGGCAGAGCGCCGCAGTTCAGGGCCACGAAGGGGCGGTCACGGCGCAGGCTGAAATCGTGCAGGCA
This sequence comes from Rhodobacterales bacterium, assembly GCA_020446745.1. GTDB lineage: Bacteria > Pseudomonadota > Alphaproteobacteria > Rhodospirillales > JACKKN01 > JAGREA01. The sequence continues at coordinate 15,117 of JAGREA010000048.1, forward strand.
GCGGGCCACCAGCTCCTTGCCCGTGCCGGTCTCGCCGTGAATCAGGATGTCCACGTCCGTGGGCGCCAGGGCGGCCACGGTGCGGCGCAGGGCGGCCATGGCCGGGCCGGCGCCGATGATGCGCCGGTCCAGGCCGTCGTCGCCGTCCAGGCCCTGGCGCAGGCGGCGGTTTTCCAGCACCAGGCGGCGCTTTTCCAGGGCCCGGCGGACCACGCCGATCAGCCGTTCCGGTTCGGCCGTCTTCTCGATGAAGTCATAGGCCCCGCGGCGCATGGCGGCGACGGTCATGGGGATGTCGCCATGGGCGGTGATGATCACGAACGGCAGGTCGGGGTCGATGGCCATGGCCCGGTCCAGGAAGGTCAGGCCGTCCATGCGCGGCATCTTCACGTCGCTCAGGATGATCCCCGGCCAGGTGGCGTCCAGGTGCTCCAGGGCCTGGGCGGCGCCCCCGTGGGCGTGGATGGTGAAGCCCTCCAGCTCCAGCGTCTGGCCGATCGAGGCCAGGACGTCGGCCTCGTCGTCCACCAGGATCACCGATCCGCCGTCGCCTGCGTTCATGTGGGGGCTCCCGGTTCGGCGGCGTCCAGGGTGACGCGGAACAGGCTGCCGGCGCCCGGCCGCGATTCGGCCCGCATGGTGCCGCCGAATCCCTTGATGATGTTGTAGGACACGGAAAGCCCCAGGCCCAGGCCTTCGCCCACGTCCTTGGTGGTGTAGAAGGGATCGAACACCCGCTTCAGGTTCTCGGGCGCGATGCCGCAGCCCGTGTCGGCGATGCGCAGGTCCACCCGGCCGTCCTGGCAGGTGCTGGCGATGACCAGGCGCCGGGGTTCGGCGGCGGCCATGGCGTCCAGGGCATTGCCCACCAGGTTCAGCAGCACCTGTTCCAGGCGCACCTGGCCGGCCTGGACCCAGCGGGCGCTGTCGGCCAGGTCCACGGTCAGGGTCACTTCCAGGTCGCGCATGCGCCGTTCGTGCAGGGTCAGCACGTTGTCCACCACCGAGGCCAGGTCGATGGGCCGCAGGTTGCCCGACGGCTTGCGGGCCTGGGACCGCAGGCTGTCGACGATGCGGATGGCCCGTTCCGTCAGCCCGGTGATGCGGGTCAGGTTGGCCTTGGCGTCCTCGGGCCGGTCCTTGTCGATCAGCAGGCCGGTGTTGCGCACGTAATGGCGGATCGCCGTCAGCGGCTGGTTGACCTCGTGGGAGATGCCGGCCGTGAGCTGGCCCAGGGCGGCCAGCTTGGCGGCCTGCACCAGCTCGGCCTGGGTCTCGCTCAGGGTGTCGCGGAAGGTGCGCAGGGAGCCCGCCATGGCGCCGATCTCGTCGCGCCCGCGCACCGGCACCTCGGCCTTCAGGTCGCCCTGGGCGATGGCCCGCATGCTGTCGTCCAGGCGCTTGATGCGCCCCACCAGGCTGCGCCCCACGTACAGCCACACCACCAGCCCGGCCACCAGCAGGCTGGCCAGGGCGGCGCCGGCGGTCAGCAGCTTGCCGCGGGCGATGGAGGCCTTGGAATGGCCCACGGCGGCCACCGCGGCGCGGTTCTCGCCCTCCACGTTCTGGGCGATCAGGTGCTGCAGGTGCTCCACCAGGTCGCGGTTGCGGTCCAGCAGGTCGTGGCCCTCGGCCAGGGCCTCCAGTTCGTCCGAGCGCAGCAGGAACAGCCCGTCGATGCCCTCGGCGAAGCTGCGGATGTCGCGCAGGGCCTGGTTCAGGGACAGCACCCCGGGCACGTCGGCGATGATGCGCAGGTCGGCGGCCAGGCGGCCCTCTATCTCGCGGAAATAGATTTCCGTGCCGCGCAGGGCTTCCAGGTCCGGCAGGTTGGCGGCGCGGCCGATCAGCTCGGCCAGCAGGGCACCGGCGGCGTTGATGCGGAACAGGGCCTGCTGGCGGGCCATCTCGGGTTCCAGCACCCGGGGTTCCTCGCCCCGCTGCAGGGCCAGGCTGATGTTGAACCGGGTGTCGTCGATCAGCGGCTCCACCTCGTCCAGGAAGTCGGCCGAGGCCCAGCGCAGGCGCTCGATCAGCTCCTCCTTGCGGGCCGAAACCCGCAGGCGCCGCCGCACGTTCTCGTCCAGCGAGCGCAGGTTGCCGGTCAGGCTGGACACCACCTGGGACAGGGCGGCGTGGTCCGTCAGGCGCTGGTCGAAATCGCGGAACAGGCCGTTCAGTTCGTCCAGGTTGGCCTCCAGGCGCGACCACTGGCGCTCCCGCTCGGCCTCGTCGATGGCCGCCGCCAGGGCCGGGGCGCGGCCGATGATGGCGCCCCCCGTGGCCGCCAGCCGGGCCGAGGCCGTCACCGCCGGCACGTTGCGGCCCACCACCCGGTCCAGGTCGCCGCCCAGGCGGGTGAAGGCGATCCACCCCACCACCGTGGCCGCCACGGTCATGGTGGCCACGGCGCCGAAGGCCAGGAACAGGCGGCCGCGCAGGCCCGGCGGTTTGAGGGGCGGGGTCATGGCAGGGGGCGGCGCAGGGCGTCCAGCAGGCCCGAGGCCAGGCGCAGGGCCTCGTCCTGGTTGCGCTGGGCGGCGGCGCGCCAGCGGTCCTCCAGGTCCGCCTGGACCCGGGGCAGGGCGATGCCCGGCTTGTGGCGGGTGAAGGCGCCGGCCGGTTCCGGGTCGCGGGCCGCGGCGTCGCCCAGGGGCACCCGGGTCAGCAGGGCCCGGGCCCGGGCCAGCCGCTCGGCCAGCCGATCATCCAGCCCGGGCCGGTCCTGGCCCCGCAGGGCGGCCTCGGCCTGGTGGACCACCAGCCAGGCCCGGCGCAGCACCTGCAGCCGGTAGGTGATCATGATGTCGAACAGGGAATTGACCAGGTGGTAGCGCTGGCGCGACAGGCGGGTGTCGAAGCGGATGCCCTTGGCCGTCAGGGCGCCGTCGAAAGGCGAGGGATAGCCCGGCGGCGCATCGGCGTAGGCGGCGGGCGACACGGGCAGGCGGCTGATGGGGGCCTCGAACAGCATGCGCTGGCCGGGGCCGGACAGCAGGAAGTCCACGAAGGCCTGGGCCGCCACCGGGTTGGGGCTGCGCCGCACGATGCCGATGGAGGCCGGCAGGAAGGCCGTGCCCTCGGGATAGACGAAATCCACCGACGCCCCCGTGGCCTTGGCCGACAGGCCGAAGAAGTCGATGGTGGCGCCGATGCCGAAGCGCCCGGCCACCAGGCCGTCCAGCACCCCGAAGCTGCGCGCCGTGATGGTGGCCAGGTTGCCCGACATCTCCAGCAGCAGGGCCCAGCCGTCGGTCCACCCCAGGCCCTGCAGGATGGTTTCCACGATCAGGTGCGTGGTGCCCGATCGCGACGGCGCGGTGATGGCCAGGTGGCCCCGGTATTCGGGCCGGCGCAGATCCTGCCAGCGGGCCGGGGCCGGCAGGCCGAAGCGCTTCAGGTAGTCGGTGTTGAAGGCGATGCCGTAGCCCGACAGGGCGAAGCCCCGGTAGTAGCCCCCGGGCTCGTCGATGGGATAGCCGCCCACGGCGTGGGGTGGGCCGGCCAGGTCATCGACGAAGGCGGGTTGCAGGTGGCCCGTTTCCTTCAGCACCTCGAAGGCGTCGGGGGCCGACACCCAGAACAGGTCGGCGGGCTCGTTCAGGCGTTCCTGGATGAACGAGATGGCGGCCGAGGTCTTCTTCGAGCGCACGAACAGCCGCACCTTCGGGTATCGCGCCTCGAAGGCCGCCTTGAAGCGGCCGAACACCGCCGGCGGGAACGAGGTGACCACCACCAGCGGCCCGGCGGGCTCGGCGGCCCGTCCCGTGCCCGCCGCCAACAACGCCAGCACCAAGATCGCCCCCCCGATGGCGTGCCTGATTCCCACGGTGTGTTGTCCCCGGATGGCCCAAGCGTGACGTCATCAATACGTCACAAAAGGCCCGGGCGCCAACCCGTCGTTGGGGTGGAAAGGGTGCCCTACAGGGTGGCACCCAGGATCCAGGGCACGAATTCCACGTCGCCGAAGCCCAGGGCCTCGCTGCGGGTGGGCCGGCCCGAGGCCACGTCCAGCAGGGTGTCGAAGATCTCCCGCCCCTTGTCGGCGATGGGCACGCCGTCCAGCACGTCGCCGCAGGCCACGTCCATGTCGTCGCCCATGCGGGCGTACAGGGCCTTGTTGGTGGCCAGCTTGATGCAGGGCACGGGCTTGAAGCCCGACACCGAGCCCCGCCCCGTGGTGAAGGCCAGCAGGTTGGCCCCCGAAGCCACCTGGCCGGTGACCGAGCAGGGGTCGTAGCCGGGGCTGTCCATGAACACGAAGCCGGGGCGGTCGATGGCCTGGCCGTAGCGGTACACGCCCACCAGGGGCGACGACCCGCCCTTGGCCACGGCGCCCAGGGATTTTTCCAGGATGGTGGTCAGGCCGCCGGCCTTGTTGCCCGGCGACGGGTTGTTGTCCAGGCTGCCGCCGTGGCGGCGCACGTGGTCTTCCCACCAGGCCATGCGGTCCATCAGCGCCCGGGCCACGGCCGGGTCTTCGCAGCGGGCCGTCAGCAGGTGCTCGGCACCGTGGATCTCCGGCGTTTCCGACAGGATGGCCGTGCCCCCCTGGGCCACCAGCAGGTCCGCCGCCACGCCCAGGGCCGGGTTGGCCGTCAGCCCCGAATGGCCGTCGGAGCCGCCGCACTGCAGGCCCAGGGTCAGGGCGCTGGCCGGGGCGGCGGCGCGGCGGTCGTCGTTGGCCCGGGCCGCCAGGGCGTGCAGCAGGGCCACGCCCCGGTCCACGCTGGCCCGGGTGCCGCCGGCTTCCTGGATGGTCATGTGGCGGAACCGGTCGTCGCCCAGGCCCTCGGCCAGGGCCGCCACCTGCATCACCTCGCAGCCCAGGCCGACCAGCAGCACGCCGCCGAAGTTGGGATGGCCGGCATAACCGCGCAGGGTGCGGGCCAGGGTGTCGAAGCCCTCGCCGTCCGATGCCATGCCGCAGCCCCCGGCGTGGGACAGGGGCACCACCCCATCGACGTTGGGGAAGGCGTCCAGCCCGCCGCTCCGTTCGAATTCCCGGGCGATGAACCGGGCCACCGAGCCCGAGCAGTTGACCGAGGTGAGGACCCCCAGGTAGTTCCGCGTGCCCACCCGGCCCGACGGCCGGTGGAAGCCCTGGAAGGTGCGCGGCGCCCCAAGGGGCGCCCCGGTGGCTTGGGCGTGGGATGCGGCGACCGGACCGGCGCCGGGTTCGGCCATGCCCAGGTTGTGGGTATGCACGTGTTCGCCGGGGGCGATGTCGGCCGTGGCGGCGCCGATCACCTGGCCGTACTTGCGCACCGGGGCGCCCCGGGCGATGGGCCGCAGGGCGACCTTGTGGCCGGCCGGCACGGGGCCGGCCGCGGTGGCGCCGTTCAGGTCCAGGGGCGTGCCGGGGGCCAGGTCGGCCAGGGCCACCGCCACGTCGTCGTCGGTGTGGAGCCTAAGCGCCCGCATCGGAAGGGGCGCGGGCGTCCCGCCAGCGCAGGGCGGCGATCACGCCGCGCAGTTCGGCCAGGCCCCGCAGGCGCCCCATCAGGGGATAGCCCGGATGGGTGCCGCGCCCCTGGTCGCCGGCCAGTTCGTGGCCGTGGTCGGGGCGGAAGGGGATGTCGGCGTCGGCCCGGCCCTCGGCCTGGCGGCGCTTTTCCTCGGCCATCAGGGTGTGGATCACGGCCACGATGTCGGTCACCCCGTTCAGGTGGCTGGCTTCCTCGAAGCTGCCCGATCCGTCGGGGTCGTGGCGCACGTTGCGCAGGTGGGTGAAGTGGACGTGGGGGGCGAAGCGGGCGGCGATGGCCGGCACGTCGTTTTCCGGCCCGGCGCCCAGGGAACCGGCGCACAGCGTCAGCCCGTTGGCCGGCGAGGGCACGGCGTTCAGCGCCCATTCGATGTCGTCGGCCGACGACACGATGCGCGGCAGGCCCAGGATGTCGCGCGGCGGGTCATCGGGGTGCACGCACATCCGCATGCCCAACTCTTCCGCCGTGGGAATGATCTCTTCCAGGAAGCGCTTATAGTTGGCCCGCAGGGCGGCCCGGTCCACGCCGTCGTAGCGGCGCAGGGCCTGGCGCAGGGTATCCACCGTATAGCGGTCGAAGGCCCCCGGCAGGCCGGCCATGATGGAATCCAGCAGTTCGTCCCGCTCTTCCTGGGAGGACTCGGCGAACCAGCGGCCGGCCGCTTCCACCACCTGGGGCGGATAGTCGTTCACCGCTTCCCGGCGGCCCAGCATGTGCAGCTCGAAGGCGGCCATGCGCGGGGCGTCGAAGCGCAGGCAGTGGGCGCCGCCTTCGGCCGGGGCGTCCAGGTCGGTGCGGGTCCAGTCCAGCAGCGGCATGAAGTTGTAGCAGATGACCAGGATGCCTTCCGCCGCCAGGTTGCGCATGGACTGGCGGTAGTTGTCGAACAGCCCGGTCAGGTCGCCCTCGCCCAGCTTGATGCGCTCGTGCACCGGCAGGCTTTCCACCACCACCCACTGGAACCCGGCGGCCTCGATCTGGCGCCGGCGCCGGGCGATGGCCTCGCGCGACCAGACCTCGCCGTAGGGGATCTCGTGCAGGGCGGTGACGATGCCCGCGGCCCCCGACTGGGCCACCTCGGGCAGGGTGATGGCGTCCAGGTCGCCGTACCAGCGCCAGCTTTCCTTCAAGACAACTCCTCCACGGCCCGACGGGCGCCCAACTCCACAAGACGTAGGTAGGCGGTGATGATGCCCGGTTCCAGGGCCGCCGCCAGCGGTTCGGCGAAAACCTCGCGCACGCCCAGCAGGGCGCGGACCCGGTCGGCCGGGTCGGCGGCGCCGTCGCACAGCGCCCGCAGGCGGTCGGCCAGGGGGTCGCGCACGTCGATGGGCCGGCCGTTTTCGTCCACGCCGCCCACATAGCGCATCCACCCGGCCACGGCCAGCATCAGGCCCGGGGCCACCCGACCCGCAGCCAGGGAATCGTCCAGGGTGGCCAGGATGCGCTGCGGCAGCTTCTGACTGCCGTCCATGGCGATCTGCCAGGTGCGGTGGCGGATGGCCGGGTTGGCGTAGCGGTCGAACAGTTGGCCGCAATAGGCCGCCAGGTCGGTATCCGGCGGCGGCGTCAGCACGGGCACGATCTCGTTCGCCCACAGGCCCTTCACGTAGGCGGCGAAGGACGGGTCGGCCACCGTGTCGGCGATGGTCTCGTGCCCGGCCAGGTAGCCCAGGTAGGCCAGGGCCGAATGGGTGCCGTTCAGGCACCGCAGCTTCATGTCCTCGAACGGCGTCACGTCGGCCACCAGGGTGGCCCCGGCGGCGGCCAGGTCGGGCCGCTCGCCGTCCACGAAGTCGTCCTCCACCACCCACTGGCGGAATGGTTCGTGCACCACCGGCGACAGGTCCAGCACCCCGGTCTGGCGGGCCAGGGCGTCGATGTCATCACGGGTGGTGGCCGGCACGATGCGGTCCACCATGGTGGCCGGGAAGCGGCCCTCGCGGGCGATCCAGTCGGCCAGGCCGGGGTCGATGCGCTGGGCCAGGTCCAGCACCACGCCGCGCACCAGGGGGCCGTTGTGGGGCAGGTTGTCGCAGGTCAGCACCGTGAACGGCCGGTGGCCGGCGGCTCGGCGCGCCGCCAGGGCCCGCACCAGCACCCCCGGCGCCGAGCGCGGCAGGGGATCGGCCAGGTCGTGGATGATGTCGGGATGGGCCAGGTCCAGCCGCCCCGTGGCCGGTTCGTGGCAGTAGCCCTTTTCGGTCACCGTCAGGGTGACGATGCGCACCCCGGGATGGGCCAGGCAGGCGATCAGCCCGGCCGGGTCCTCGGGCGCCACCAGCACGTGGTCCAGCACCTCGACCACCCGGGGGTGGGACCCGTCGGGCCGCCGTTCCACGGCCGTGTAGGCATAGCCCTGGGGCGCCAGGGCGTCGCGGGTGGCCGGCGAGCGCAGGGACACGCCGACAATGCCCCAGTGCCCCCCCGAGGCCGCCATGGCTTCCTCGACGTACAGGGCGCCATGGGCGCGATAAAAGGCCCCCAGGCCCAGATGGACAATGCCGATACCCGGTCGTGTTTGGGCGATGGACCGGTTGAGCCTGGGGGCGTCAGCGGGCAAGCCAGCCTCCGTCCACGTTGATGATGGCACCGTGGATGTAGCTGGCCGCCCGCGAACACAGGAACGCCGCCGTGCCGCCGATGTCCTTGGCCTCGCCCCAGCGGCCGGCCGGGATGCGCTCCAGGATGGCCTTGCTGCGCTCGGCGTCGGCCCGCAGGGCGGCCGTGTTGTCGGTGGCGATGTAGCCCGGGGCGATGGCGTTGACGTTGATGCCCTTTTCCGCCCATTCGTTGGCCAGGATCTTGGTCAGCCCGGCCACGCCGTGCTTGGAGGCGGTGTAGGACGGCACCCGGATGCCGCCCTGGAAGCTGAGCAGCGAGGCGATGTTGACGATGTTGCCGGCCGCCCCGGTTTCGAAGATCTCGCGCGCGAAGTACTGGCAGTTCATGAACAGGGACTTCAGGTTGACGGTCATCACGTCGTCCCAGTCCGCCTCGGAAAAGTACACGCTGTCCTCGCGGCGGATGATGCCGGCGTTGTTGACCAGGATGGTGTAGCCCTTGCCCGCGAAGGCGTCCTTGGCCGCGTGGGGGTCGGAAAAGTCCAGCAGGTAGCTGCGCGCCGTGCCGCCCATGGCGGCGATCCGGGCCACCGTCTCGTTGCTTTCGCGCAGGCCGACGCAGGACACCTCGGCGCCCTGCCCGGCCAGGGCCATGGCGATGGCCTGGCCGATGCCCGTGTTGGCGCCGGTGACCATGGCCCGGCGGCCCGACAGGTCGAACAGGTCGTTCATCGCAGGTCTCCGGGCTGGATGAAGTCCATGTCCGTGTAGTCCACGTTGTCGCCGCCCATGGCCCAGATGAAGGTGTAGTTGGCGGTGCCGGCGGCGCAGTGGATGGACCAGGGCGGCGAGATGGCGGCCTCCTCGTTGGCCAGGAACATGTGGCGCGTCTGGGTGGGCTCGCCCATCAGGTGCAGGATGCGGGCCTCGGGGTCCAGGTCGAAGTACAGGTAGGCCTCCATGCGCCGGTCGTGGTTGTGGGGCGGCATGGTGTTCCACACCGATCCCGTCTCCAGGGCCGTGTAGCCCAGCACCAGCTGGCAGCTTTCCATGACCAGGGGATGGATGAACTGGTAGATGGTGCGCTTGTTGGAGGTTTCCGGCGCGCCCAGTTCCAGCTTCTCGCAGTCGGCGATGGTGATCAGGCGGTGGGGGTAGGCGTGGTGGGCCGGGGTGGAGGCGAAGTAGAACCGCCCGCCGCCGGCGAAGGTCACCGGCCCGGCGCCCTTGCCGAGATACAGCACGTCGCCCCGTTCCAGGGTCCAGGTCTCGCCGCCGGCCGACACGGTACCCGTGGCGCCGATGTTCACCACCCCCATCTCGCGCCGGTCCAGCATGCTGGGCGTGCCGGTCTGCGGCACGTGGTCCAGGATCAGGGTGCCCGCGCCGGGCACGGCGCCGCCCACGGCCATGCGCTCGTAGTGGGAATAGACCATGTGGATCTCCCCCTCGACGAACAGGTTCTGGGCCAGGAAGTGCCGGCGCAGGGTTTCGGTGTCCATGCCCCGGGCGTGGTCGGCATGGACGGCGTAGCGGGTGTCAACGTGCAGCATGTCTCTGGCCCTTTCAGAGGAAATCGTCGCGGCGGGGCGTGAAGGTGTCGATCAGGGTGCCGGCCTCCAGGCACTGGCAGCCGTGTTCGGCGTTGGATGGCACGATCAGGCTGTCGCCGGGGCCCAGGACGTGTTCCGTGCCGTCGACGAAGAAGCGGAACCGGCCCGCGTTCACGTAGGTGGATTGGACGTGGGGGTGGCGGTGCAGGGCGCCCTCGGCCCCTTCATCGAAGGTGAAGGCGACGACCATCAGCTCGGGCGCCTGGCTGAGGACCTGGCGGGTGACGCCGGGATCGGCCGGCACGGGGGGGTAGGTTTGGCTCATGGCGGGCACCTCAGTGGAACAGGGCCGGCAGGGACAGGGACAGGGCCGGGATGTAGGTGGCCAGCATCAGCGTGGCGAAGGCGGCCAGGTAGAACGGGCCGATGGTGCGCACCGTTTCCCACACCGAGATCTTGCCCACGGCACAGCCCACGAACAGCACCGATCCCACCGGGGGCGTGCACAGGCCGATGCCCAGGTTGAGGATCAGGATCACCCCGAAGTGCACCGGGTCGATGCCGAAGGCCGTGGCCACGGGCAGGAAGATGGGCGTGCAGATGACGATCAGCGGCGACATGTCCATGAACGTGCCCAGGATCAGCAGCACCACGTTCATCAGCAGCAGGATCACGTAGGGGTTGTCGGAAAGCTGGCGCATGAAGTTGACCAGTTCGGCCGGCACCCGCAGGTAGGCCAGCAGCCAGCCGAACGAGGCGGCGCAGCCGATCACCATCAGCACCATGGCGGTGGTCCGCACCGCGGCCATGGCGGCGGCGAAGAAGCCCTCCCAGTCCAGGAAGCGGTACACCAGCACGGTGACGAAGATGGCGTAGACCACGGCGATGCAGGAACTTTCCGAAGCCGTGAAGATGCCCGACCGCACGCCGCCGAAGATGATCAGGATGAGCATCAGGCCGGGGGCCGAATTGATGAAGATGCGCCCCACGTTGCCCCAGCCCTTGAACGTTTCGGTGGGGTAGTTGCGCTTCTTGGCCACGTACCAGGCGGCGACCATCAGCGACAGGCCCAGCACGATGCCGGGCAGGATGCCGGCGGTGAACAGGTCGGCGATGGAGATCTTCCCGCCGGCCGAGATGGAATAGATGATCATGTTGTGGGACGGCGGGATCATCAGGGCGATGATGGCCGAGGTGACGGTGATGTTGACGCCGTAGTCCACGTCGTAGCCCCGCTCCTTCATCTGCGGGATCATCAGCCCGCCGATGGCCGAGGCGTCGGCCGCCGCCGAGCCGGAGATGCCGCCGAACAGCAGCGAGGCGGAAATGTTCACCTGCCCCAGGCCGCCGTGGAAGTGGCCGACCATGGATTCCGCCAGGGCCACCAGGCGCCGGGCGATGTCGCCGCGCACCATCAGTTCGCCGGCGAAGATGAAGAACGGAATGGCCATCAGGGCGAACACCGACACGCCGGAATTCAGCCGCTGGAACACCACCACCGGCGGCAGGCCCAGGTAGACGATGGTGGCGAAGCTGGCGGTGCCCAGGCAGAAGGCCACCGGGGTGCCGATCAGCAGCAGGAAGGTGAAGGTGCCGAACAGGATCCACAGTTCCATGGTTCAGTCATCCTCATCCATCTGGGTTTCGCCGAAGCGCGCCGTGGGCAGGCCGGCGGCGCGGCGGAACAGGCGTTCGACGGCGAACAGGATCAGCAGCACGCCGCCGAACACGACGGGCAGGAAATCGAAGGCGCCGGAGATGCCGAGGGACGGCAGCTTGTTGCCGGCGGTCTTTTCCGCCAGCTGGGCGCCGTAATAGATCATGCCGGTGCCGAACACGGCGACCACCACGTCGGACACGGAGTACAGCCACACCTTGACCGACATGGGCAGGAAGTAGAGCACCACGTCGAAGGACAGGTGGTAGCCTTCGCGGATGCCCACCGAGGCGCCCAGGAAGATGAACCAGCCCATGATCATCACCGAGGCCGGCTCGGTCCACGAGATGCTGTCGTTCAGCACGTAGCGCCAGAACACCTGGGCGGAGATCAGAGCGGTCATCAAAACCAGCCCGCCGGCCGAAATCCACAGGGCGAGCCTGGCCAGGCGCCCGGTGCCGCGCGCCAACGTCTTCATCAGAGCCTTCAACGGAGTCTCCGTCGTGACATGCCCGCGGATCGGAGGGGCGTCAGGCCCCCCGTTTCCGCGGGCACACGCTGTTGTCGCCTACTTGGTGGCCTGGATGCGTTCAACCAGGCTCTTCAGCTTCGGAGACTTCACATACTTGGCATAGACGGGCTTCATCGCTTCGATGAACGGGCCCTTGTCGATGTCGGTGATGATCTGCGAGCCGGCGGCGCGGACCTTGTCCTCGGACACCTTTTCCTTGGCCGCCCAGGAGGCCCGCTGGGCCGCGACCGAGGCCTTGGCCGATTCCATGACCGCCTTCTGTTCGTCGGCGCTCAGCTTTTCCCAGGTCTTCTTCGACATCACCAGAACCTCGGGCACCATCAGGTGCTGGTCCAGGGTGTAGTACTTGGCGACTTCGAAGTGGCCCGAGGTGTCGTAGGACGGCCAGTTGTTTTCCGCCCCGTCGATGACGCCGGTCTGGATGGAGGAATAGACCTCGCCATAGGGCATGGGGGTGGCGTTGCCGCCCACCGCGTTGACCATGTCGACGAACACGTCGGACTGCATGACGCGGATCTTCATGCCCTTCAGGTCGTCCATGGACTTGATGGGCTTCTGGCTGTTGTAGAAGCTGCGCGAGCCGGCGTCATAGAAGGCCAGGCCGATCAGGTCGTGGTTGGCGAATTCGGCCAGGATCTCCTGCCCGATGGGGCCGTCCAGCACCTTGTGCATGTGGTCGACGGACCGGAAGATGTAGGGCAGCGACGGAATCTGCGTCACTTCGATGATGTTGTTGAACGGGCCCAAGCTGACGCGGTCCAGGTCGATGACGCCGAACTGGGTCTGCTCGATGGTGTCCTTTTCCTCGCCCAGCTGGGCCGAATGGAACACCTCGACGCAGTACTTGCCGTTGGTCTTCTGCTCCAGCATCTTGCCCATGGCCTTCACGCCGACCACGGTGGGATAGCCGTCGGGATGGGTTTCGGCGGAACGCAGGGTGACTTCGCAGGCCTGGCTTGCCGAGGCCAGGGCGAAGCCGGCCACCAGGGTGGCGATGAAGGTTTTTGTATGGATCATATGACTTCCTCCCAATAGGAATGCGGCCTTAGAGCCGATAGGCTTCCTTGGCCAACCGGTAGGTGAGGTCGGTGGCGACCTCGAACGCCTCGTCCGCCGCCAGCCGCCCGGAGGCGACCAAGGTTGCGAGGTACGCACAATCCACCCGTCGCGCCACGTCGTGGCGGGCGGGGATGGAGCAGAAGGCGCGGGTGTCGTCGTTGAAGCCGACGGTGTTGTAGAAGCCGGCCGTTTCCGTGGCCGCCGCGCGGAAGCGCCACATGCCCTCGGGGCTGTCGAAGAACCACCAGGGCGGGCCCAGGCGCAGGGCCGCGTAGGCGCCGGCCAGCGGCGCCAACTCTCGGGACACCGTCGTTTCGTCCAGCATGAACAGGATGACGGTCAGCCGCGGGTCGTTGCCCACGGCGTTCAGCAGGGGTTTCAGGGCGCCCACGTAGTCGGTGCGGCGCGGGATGTCGAAGCCCTTGTCGCGGCCGAAGCGGGCGAAGATGTCGGCGGCGTGGTTGCGCACCGATCCGGGGTGGATCTGCAGCACCAGGCCGTCGTCCAGGCTCATGCGGGCCATTTCGGTGAGCATCTGGCCGCGGAAGGCGTCGGCTCCGTCGGCGTCCAGTTGGCCCCGCAGGGCCCGGTCGAACAGCTTCGCCGCCGCTTCCTGCGACAGATCCTCGGTGCGGGCCGTGGGATGGCCGTGGTCGGTGGAGGTTGCGCCGAAGGACTGGAAGAAACGGCGGCGAATGCGGTGGGCGTTCAGGTAGCCGGTCCAGGTGGCCGTGTCCTCGCCGGTCAGGTCGCCCAGGCGGGCCACGTTGTCGGCGAAGCCCTCGAATTCCGGGTCCACCACCGGGTCGGGGCGGTAGGCGGTGATCACCCGGCCGGACCAGCCGCTGTCGCGGATCATGGCGTGCCAGCGCAGGTCGTCCAGGGGGGATTCCGTGGTGGCAATCACCTCGATGTTGAAGCGCTCGAACAGGGCCCGGGGGCGGAAGGCGTCCTGGGACAGGCAGTCGGCGATGTGGTCGTAGGCCGCGTCGGCCGTGTCGGCGGACAGCCGCCCGGACCACCCGAACACCTCGTGGAAGGCGTGGTCCAGCCACAGGCGCGACGGCGTGCCGCGGAACAGGTGGTAGTGGGCGGCGAAGCGGCGCCAGATGGTCCGCCCGTCGGATTCCACCGGGCCGCCGTCGGCCCGGGGCACGCCCAGGCTTTCCAGCGCCACGCCCTGGGAATGGAGCATGCGGAACACATAGTGGTCCGGCGTCACGAACAGGCGGGCGGGGTCCTCGAACGGGGTGTTCTCGGCGAACCAGCGGGGGTCGGTGTGGCCGTGGGGGCTGAGGATCGGCAGGGCCTTGACGGACTCGTACAGCCCGCGGGCCAGATCACGTGTCCGGGGCTCGACGGGAAACAGACGATCAGGATCCAGTTGCACCGGCCACCCCCAGAGGCGCGGGAAAGGGTGATTTCCACCCTTACCAATCTGCAATCGCATGCTAACATCTGGCGTCGGGCCAAACTGATATGCTAGTATGCAATTAGTATTTTGGTGCCGCGTGCCATGGCTTGTCAATGACCAAATGCAACGACCAGAATCTGGGGGGTCCATGCCCAAGGAAATGCCGCTGCGCTCCATCGAAGCCATCAGCCGCCCGACCGTCGCCGACCAGGTTTTCGATGAGCTGTACCAGAACGTGATCTCCCTGGAACTGGCGCCCGGGGCCAAGATTTCCGAGGCCGAGGTGGCCAAGGCCATGGGCGTGTCGCGCCAGCCGGTGCGCGATGCCTTCTACCGCCTGTCCAAGCTGGGTTTCCTGGAAATCCGCCCCCAGCGGGCGACCACGGTGAGCAAGATTTCGGAAAGCGCCGTGCTGCAGGCCCGGTTCATCCGCACGGCGCTGGAGATCGAGTCCATGCGCGTGGCCTGCGAGCGCCTGACCGAAGCCGATTTCCGGGTTCTGGAGGAAAACATGACCCTTCAGGAGGCGGCCCTGAACGACACCAACAAGATGGTGTTCCACCACCTGGATGACGCCTTCCACCGGGAAATCTGCGAACGGTCCGGCGTCGGCTTCATCTGGAAGCTGATCCAGGAGAACAAGGCCCACATGGACCGGGTGCGGTTCCTGTCCCTGTCCTTCGCCTCGACCAACGCCCACGGCGACCACCTGAAGATCTTCGAGGCCCTGCGCCACCGCGACGCCGACGGGGTGACGGTGCTGATCCGCACCCACCTGAGCGCCATCGTCGAGCACTTCCGGCGCATCCGCGCCGAACACCTGATCTATTTCGCCGACGAGGGGTAGGCGTCAGTCCCCGCCCTTGCCCAGGCGGGCCAGCACGGCCGCCCGGTCGGCGTCCAGTTCCGGCGCCGGATCGCGGGTTGGCGGGTCGTCATAGCGCGACAGCTTGATGGGGTTGCCGGCCATGCGCACCCGGCCGGCCACCGGGTGGTCGGTTTCGATCACCATGTTGCGGGCCGCCACGTGGGGGTCGGCCAGCACCTGGGCCACGTTGTTGATGGGCCCGCAGGGCACCCCGGCGTCCTCCAGGATGCGCAGCCAGTCGTCGCGGCCCCGGGTGGCCAGCACGGCCGACAGCTCGGCCGCCAGGGCGCCGTGGTTGTCGGTGCGCGCCGTGTTGGTGGCGAAGCGCGGGTCGGCGGCCAGGTCCGGCCGGCCGATGGCGCCGCACAGCTTGACGAACAGGGCGTCGTTGCCGGCGGCGACGATGATGTGCCCGTCGGCCACGGCGAAGGATTCGAACGGTGTGATGGACGGATGCCGCGCCCCCAGGGGGCCGGGCACCTCGCCCTGGGCCGTGTAGCGGGCGATGGCGTTTTCCAGGATCGCCACCTGGCAGTCCAGCATGGCCACGTCCACCATCATGCCCTTGCCCGAACGCTGGCGCTCGATAACGGCCGACAGGATGCCGGCCACGCCGAACAGGCCGGCGGTGATGTCGCCCACGGACGTCCCCACCCGGGTCGGCGCGTCGGCGCCTTCCTGGCCGGTCACGCTCATGATCCCGCCCATGCCCTGGACCACCAGGTCATAGGCCGGGCGGCGGCTGTAGGGCCCGGTGTGGCCGAAGCCGGAAATGGCGGCGTAGACCAGGCGCGGGTTCAGGGCCTCCAGGATTTCCCAGGGATAGCCCAGCTTGGCCAGGGTGCCGGGGCGGTAGTTTTCCACCAGCACGTCGGCCGTGGCCACCAGGGCCTCGAAGGTCTGGCGGTGGGCGTCGTCCTTCAGGTTCAGGGCGATGCTTTCCTTGCCCCGGTTCAGGGACAGGAAATAGGCCGAGCGGTCGTTGACGAAGGGGCCGAAGGCGCGGGAATCGTCGCCGATGCCGGGGGTTTCCACCTTCACCACCCGGGCCCCCAGGTCGGCCAGCACCAGGGTGGCGTAAGGCCCGGCCAGGACCCGGGTCAGGTCCAGCACCGTCAATCCCGCCAGGGGTCC
>JAGREA010000388.1 GCA_020446745.1 Rhodobacterales bacterium
GGCGGCCAGCAGCAGCTCGGCCTCGCGCCGGCGGCGGGTCTCCACGGGGGCCGAGGCGACGCGGCGGTCCTCCACCTCGCGCAGGGCCAGGGGCGGGCGCAGGCGTTCCGCATAGTGGCGGAACAGCGCCTGTTCGGGCCCCTTGCGGGCCTTGCCCACGGCGATGACGGAAACCTCCATGACGGTCCTTCTCGCGCCTCTTTGCCCCGTTCAAGGGTGTTGTATACTGCGCCGACGGCGCGCCTCCAAGGCGAAGCCGCGCCACCACAACGGAGTTGCCGTCGCATGTCCCTGGCCAGCCGCCGCCGATCCTGGATGGACGCCTTCTTCCATTCCCAGGGCGAGGGTACGTCCCCGCGACCGGACCAAGGTGCCCGCGCCAACATGATCCTGCTGGACGAGGAACTGCACGCCCACTGGCGCCTGGGCCGCGACGTGATCCTGGTGTGGACGCCGCGCGGCGCCGGCCTGGACATCCTGGTGGTGCCCCACTACCGCCTGGCCGATTTCGCCATCCGCAGCGGCGAGGACCGGGACCCCCAGGCGCGGCTGATCGACGCCGTGGTGGCCGGGCCGAAACAGGTGTCGCCCGAACGCCTGGCCGACGTGGCCCGGGTGCTGGACGTGACGCCCCAGCACGTCGACCTGCCGTTCACCGTGGGCGAGGGCCTGAACCTGGAAACCATCACCGCCCTGGTGCGGCGCTACAGCATTTCCCACGTGCAGGACCGGGCCGTGGCCCTGTTCGACGCCGTGGGCTTTTCCCTGCTGTCGCCCCTGGAACAGGTGACGCAGCTCAACAGCCTGGCCTATTCCGTCAACTCGGCCCACTCCAAGCTGATGGACAAGAACATCCAGATCAACTTCGGGCGCACCACCACCGGCGACGGCTTCTACATCTGGAACCGGGCCACCAGCATCCAGGCCAACGTGGACCTGTACCACTTCATGCACCTGGTGCTGGCCGACAACGCCATCGCCCGGCGCAAGGCCAAGGGCAACACGGCGCCGCTGCTGCGGGCCAGCTTCCACGTGGGCGGCCACTACGAGTTCTACCAGTCCGAGGGCCTGAGCCCCACCACCTTCAGCTACATCGTCGGCGACGTGACCATCGAGCTGGCCCGCATCCTGGACCACGCCCTGCCCGGCCAGGTGCTGGTGGGCGACTTCCGCGTGCCCATGCCCGACCGCCGCACCGGGCGCAGCGAGCGGGTGGACACCCTGGACTTCATCCACCGCACCCAGGGCACCCTGTCCAGCCTGGAGGGCCTGGTCCTGGCCGGCGACGGCATCGACGCCATCAAGTGCTACCTGACCGGACCGCGCCGCGACGACGGCCTGTTCGGCGTGCGGCGCTACAGCATCGGCGACAAGCACGGCCTGTCGCGCGACGTCTACAACGCCAAGATCAACATCTACCGCAAGGATGCCGAACCCATTTTCCTGGGCATCCAGGAGGCGGAGATGTCGGCCTTCCGCGCCGAGGCGTTCGAGGACGTGGCCATCGAGTCCGCATGAATCCCGCCCCGTTCCCCCAGGCCCGTCCCCTGTCGGCCTGCCCCGACGCCGACCTGGCCCGCCTGCGCGGACTGTTCACCGACATCGACGACACCCTGACCACCGACGGCCGCCTGACCGCCGAGGCCTATGGCGCCCTGGAGGCCCTGCGCGACGCCGGGCTGTGGGTCATTCCCATCACCGGGCGGCCGGCCGGCTGGTGCGACCACATCGCCCGCATGTGGCCGGTGGACGCGGTGGTGGGGGAAAACGGCGCCTTCTACTTCCATTACGACCGGGCGGCGCGGAAGCTGCGCCGCCGGTTCCTGCAGGACGACGCCGAGCGGGCCGAGGGTCGGCGACGCCTGGCGGCCCTGCGCGAGCGCATCCTGGCCGACATTCCCGGCACCGGCGTGGCCTCGGACCAGGCCTACCGCGAGGCCGACCTGGCCATCGACTTCTGCGAGGACGTGCCCGCCCTGCCGCCGGACCAGGTGGACCGCATCGTCGCCGCCTTCGCCGCCGCCGGGGCCATGGCCAAGGTCAGCTCCATCCACGTCAACGGCTGGTTCGGCGCCTACGACAAGCTGACCATGACCCGGATCCTCATGGACGAGGTGTTCGGCATCGACCTGGACGCCGAAAAGGACCGCTTCACCTTCGCCGGCGATTCGCCCAACGACGCGCCCATGTTCGCCTTCTTCCCCCTGGCCGTGGGCGTGGCCAACCTGCGCGACTTCGCCGACCGGCTGGAAGCCTGGCCGGCCTATGTCACCGAAGGCCGCGCCGGCCATGGATTCGCCCAGCTGGCCCGCCGCGTGATCGCCGCCCGCGGCGCCTGAGCCGGCGCCTCCCCGCTCCGCCGCATCTTCATTTCCGCACACATCGGGTTGATTTCCGAACCCGCGCGTGCCAACGTCGATGTCACAAAACCGCAATAAAACGGTCATCCACCCAACCGGCCCCAAGGGGGGGCGGCGGGTAACCAACAGCGATTGGGAGGTCGCCATGCAATCCACATCCCGACGACACCACACGACCGCCTGGGCCGCCGCCATCGTGGCCGGGGCCCTGGTCGCCCTGCCCGCCGTGGCCAAGGCGGCCGACTGCCCCCGGGGCGACCTGGACAGCCGCTATTGCGACTGGAACGACGACCTGGTGGCCGACACCCCGGCCGACGCCAGCCAGTGGCTGGACCCGGACACCCTGATCTTTTCCTACACGCCCGTCGAGGACCCCTCGGTCTACGAGAACGTGTTCACCGAATTCATGGACTACCTGGCCAAGGTGACGGGCAAGAAGGTGCGCTGGTACGGCGCCGATTCCTACGCCGCCCAGGTGGAAGCCATGCGCTCGGGCCGCCTGCACGTGGCCGGCATCTCCACCGGGCCCACGGTGTTCGGCGTGAACCTGGCCGGCTATGTGCCCATCGCCATCATGGGCAAGGACGACGGCAAGTTCGGCTATCGCCTGCAGCTGATCACCCACAAGGATTCGGACATCCGCGAGGTGGCCGACATGAAGGGCCGCAAGATCGCCCACGTGACGCCCTCGTCCAACTCGGGCAACCAGGCGCCGCGGGCCCTGTTCACGGCCATGGGCGTGAAGCCGGACGTGGACTACGAAGTCACCTATTCCGGCAAGCACGACAACTCCATCATGGGCGTGGCCAACAAGGACTACGACGCCGCCCCCGTGGCCTCGTCGGTGCTGGACCGCATGCACGACAAGGGCGTGGTCAACAAGGACGACCTGCGCATCATCTGGCAGTCCAAGCTGTTCCCCACCACCTCCTACGGCTATGCCCACAACCTGCATCCGGCGCTCCAGGTGCAGGTGGAATACGCCTTCCTGACCTTCGACTGGAAGGGCACGGCCCTGGAGAAGGAGTTCGGCAAGTCGTCGGACCGCTTCATCC
Source organism: Rhodobacterales bacterium (assembly GCA_020446745.1). Taxonomy (GTDB): domain Bacteria; phylum Pseudomonadota; class Alphaproteobacteria; order Rhodospirillales; family JACKKN01; genus JAGREA01. The sequence goes on from JAGREA010000388.1 coordinate 3,416, forward strand.
CCATCACCTTCAAGGACCACTGGTCCGACATCCGCACCATCCAGAAGACCAACGGGGTGACCTATTCCGAGGAATCCCTGCAGGGCCTGAAGGTGAAGAAGAAGAAGAAGTAGGTCCCGCCCGGACCGCTTCCATGAACGTCGTCACCCGGCCGCCGGCGACCCCGGCGGCCGGTTTCCGGTACGGGGGGAGCGCATGCTGAAGATCACCGACCTGGTCAAGGAATACCCGAACGGCTTGCGGGCCCTGAAGGGGGTCACGTTGACCATCGCCGATCCGGGGGTGGTGGCCGTCATCGGCCCGTCGGGGGCCGGCAAGAGCACCCTGATCCGCTGCATCAACCGGCTGGTGGACCCCACCTCGGGCCGGGTGGTGCTGGACGACATGGACGTCACCGCCCTGGGCCGGCGCGACCTGCGCAAGGCCCGCCGGCGCATGGGCATGATCTTCCAGGAATACAACCTGGTGGAACGCCTGACGGTGATGGAAAACGTGCTGTCGGGGCGCCTGGGCTACGTCAGCTTCTGGCAGGCCTGGCGGCGGCGCTATCCGCCCCAGGACGTGGCGGCGGCCTTCGACCTGCTGGACCGGGTGGGCCTGGACGGACGCGAGAACACCCGGGCCGACGCCCTGTCGGGCGGCCAGCGCCAGCGCGTCGGCATCGCCCGGGCCCTGATGCAGCGCCCCGACCTGCTGCTGGTGGACGAACCCACGGCCAGCCTGGACCCCAAGACGGCGCGCCAGATCATGCGCATCCTGGTGGAGCTGGCCCACGAGCTGGGCACCCCGGCCCTGGTCAACATCCACGACGTGCACCTGGCCCAGTCCTTCGCCGACCGGGTGATCGGCCTGTGCGACGGCGAGGTGGTGTTCGACGGCGGCCCCGCCGACCTGACCGCCGAGGCCCTGACCGCCATCTACGGCGAGGAGGACTGGTCCGCCACCATCCGCCCGGCCGACGAGGACGACGAGAACGGCGAAAACGCCGCCGTGGCGGAGGCCGTGTAGCATGGCCGACACCCGCATCTGGCGCCCGCCGGCGCTGATCGAAAGCCCCGCCCTGCGCCATGGCCTGACCCTGGCCGTGATCCTTTACCTGGTGTGGTCCATCGGCGGGCTGGATATCGACTGGGGCCGGGTGTCCCAGGGCCTGCCCCGGGCCGGGCGCATGTTCGAACGCATGTTCCCGCCCAACTTCGAGCGCTGGGAACTGCTGGTCCGCGGCGTGGTGGAAAGCCTGGAAATGGCCCTGGTCTCCAGCCTGGTGGGCATGATCATCGCCGTGCCCATCGGCCTGTGCGCGGCCGGCAACATGGTGCCCAAGCCCGTGTACCTGGCGGCCCGGGCCATCATCGTCGTCACCCGCACGTTCCACGAGGTCATCTGGGCCCTGTTTTTCGTCAAGATCGTCGGCTTCGGGCCCCTGGCCGGGGTGCTGACCCTGATCGTCGCCAGCGTCAGCTTCATCTCCAAGATGCTGGCCGAGGACATCGAGAACATGAACATGGGCCAGGTGGAGGCCGTGCGCGCCACCGGCGCCAGCTTCCCCAAGATCCTGCTGTACGCGGTGACGCCGCAGATCCTGCCGCGCTACCTGGGGGTGGCCATCTATCGCCTGGACGCCAACATCCGCCACTCCACGGTGGTGGGCATCGTCGGCGGCGGCGGCATCGGCATGACCCTGACGGCCACCTTCAAGCGCTACGACTACGACTTCAGCCTGGCCATCCTGCTGACCATCATCGCCCTGGTGTTCCTGGGCGAATTCTTCTCCAGCTGGGTGCGGGGGCGGCTGCGATGACCGGTACGGACCTGACCCCCGCGGACCTCACCGGCCCCCGGGTGTGGAAGCGCTTCACCCCGCGCCAGTCCCTGGTGCGGTTCCTGTGGTACCTGGGCTGCGTGGCCCTGTTCGCCTGGTCGCTCAGCCACCTGGAAATCCCGTGGTTCTACTTCCTGGACGCCCACGAGCAGGCCGCCGACCTGCTGACGCGCATGTTCCCGCCCCACTGGGACTATGGGGCCGAGATCCTGGACCCGCTGCTGGAAACCATCCACATCGCCACCCTGGGCACCATCGTCACCTACTTCATCGCCCTGCCCGTGGCCTTCCTGGCGGCCCGCAACACCACGCCCAACGGCGTGACCTGGCTGATCGGCCGGTTCCTGCTGGTGGCGTCCCGGTCCGTCAACACGGTGGTCTGGGCGCTGATCTTCGTGGCCATCTTCGGGCCCGGGCCGGTGGCCGGCATCTGGGCCGTGGCCTTCCGTTCCATCGGCTTCATGGGCAAGCTGATCGCCGAGGCCATCGAGGAGATCGACCAGGGCACCGTGGAGGCCATCGAGGCCACCGGCGCGTCGCGCATGAAGGTGCTGCTGATCGGCGTGCTGCCCCAGGTGCTGCCGGTCATCTACGGCACCACGGTCTACCGCTGGGACATCAACATCCGCGAGTCCACGGTGCTGGGCCTGGTGGGGGCCGGCGGCATCGGCATCGAGCTCTATTCGGCCATCAACCAGTTCCAGTGGGCCGACGTGTCGGTGATCCTGGGCGGCATCCTGATCGTGGTGCTGATCAGCGAGTTCGTGTCGGCCGGCGTGCGGGCCCGCATTACGTGATTTTGACGAAATCGCGCGCGCCAAATGCGACTTCTTCTTGCATCGGCGCCCCGGTTACAGCCGGAACGGAACCGTTGCCAGTGGATTCGAGTCCCGTTTGACCATAAGATCGCATGATGTATCCGTCCCGCGATGACAGAATGATATCCGGCGACAAAGCCCTGGTGGACTTGGCAACGGCGGGGGCGCGCCAGCGCAACACGCCGTTCGTGTTCGACCTGGTGGTCGCCCTGATCATCATCCTGATCGCCGGGGCCTTCGGCTACCGCATCGTCGCCTCCTCCATCGCCGAGCAGAACCGCATCGCCGAGGTGCGCGACGGCGACGTGGTGCGGGCCGTGCTGGGCGATTCCCGCGAACGCCTGGGGCGCCTGACCCTGGACCTGGCCTATTGGGACCTGGCCACGACCAACCTGCTGGTCACCCCCGACACGGCCTGGGCCAAGGACAACTTCGGCCCCTACCTGTACGACCTGCAGGACGTGGACATCGCCGTCAGCCTGTCGCCCGAGGACCGGCCCGTGCTGGCCTACGTGGAAGGCGAGCCGACCACCGACTTCGACCCGGTGGCCCAGCAGCCGGCCCTGCGCACCCTGCTGACCCACGCCCGGGAGGTGGATGTCACCAAACTGGTGCCCTATTCGGCGGTCATGAACCTGAAGGGCGCGCCGCACATCGTGGGCGCCTTCCCGTTCACGCCCGAGGACGTGGAGGACCGGCCCAACTGGGTGCGCTCGGGCGTCTACCTGGGCGCCCTGGTCACCGCCAAGCGCCTGACACCCGACTACCTGGAACGGGTGGGCCAGCGCTACGACCTGCACGACCTGAAGCTGGGCGTGGGGGCCTGCCGCAGCGCCGGCTGCGTGCCGCTGGTCAACCCCGACGGCGAGACCTTCGCCCACCTGACGTTCCAGTCGGAACGCCCGGGCGACCGGTTCATCGGCACCATCCTGCCGCCGCTGACCGGCCTGGTGATCATGATCATCCTGGCCATCATCCTGGCCGGGGCCCGGTTCGTGCAGTTCAACAGCGTGATCCTGCGCAAGAACGACCAGCTGGTGACCGAGGTGAGCCGGCGGCGCGACGCCGAGGACCGGCTGCGCCAGCAGGCCACCCACGACGAGCTGACCCACCTGCCCAACCGCCGCTTCTTCCGCGAGGTGGCGCTGCGGGCCCTGGCCGAGAACGAACGCCACGGCGTGGGCCTGGCCCTGCTGTTCCTGGACCTGGACCGGTTCAAGGCGGTGAACGACCAGCACGGCCACGACACCGGCGACGCGGTGCTGATCGAGGTGGCGCGGCGCCTGCGCCTGCTGCTGCGCCAGGACGACCTGGTGGCCCGCCTGGGCGGCGACGAGTTCTGCGTCATGCTGAAGGGCGACCGCGACGTGAGAAGCGCCCAGGCCGTGGCCGAGAAGATCGTCGCCACGGTGGCCGAGCCCATCGACGTGAACGACCGGCGCATCCAGATCGGCTGCAGCGTCGGCATCGCCCTGCACCCCCAGCACGGCACCCACCTGGATCAGCTGATGCTGGCCGCCGACACGGCCATGTACGCCATCAAGCGGTCCAGCCGTGGCGGCGTTTCCGTCGCCACCACCCCCGCCTTCAATTAGGTACCGTACCGATGAAGTTGCGCCCCCGCGGCCCGGCGGCGGCGGCGTGTACCAGCCCGTCCCATTCCACGGCGCCGATGCCGTGGTCGGCCGGGTCCGTGGACAGGTCCAGATCGTTCAGGAACCGCTCCAGGCGGTCGGCGCCCGCTTCCGGCGGGGCGTCGAACACGGCCGTCAGGGCGGCGTCGCAATCGGCATCCCGCCCCACGGCCAGGCGCATGACGAACGGCAGGCAGAACGAACAGGCGTAGCCGTGGGCCAGCCCGTGGTTCAGGGTGACGGCATAGGAGATGTTGTGGGCCAGGGCCGTGCGGGTGTTGGAAAAGGCCAGCCCGGCCAGCAGCGCGGCGCGGGCCATGGCGGCCCGCAGGGTGCGGTTGTCCAGGTCATCGACCAGGCGCGGCAGGGTGGCCAGGGCCAGGCGCGCGGCGGCCACGGCGTAGTCCCGGGTGACGGGATTGGCGTTCACGTTCCATAGGGATTCCAGGGCGTGGGACAGGGCGTCCAGGCCCGTGGAGACCGTCAGGTCCCGCGGCGATCCCAGGGCCAGGTCCGGGTCGATGATGGCCCGTTCCGGGTACAGGAAGGGTTCCGACAGCGAGAACTTGGCCCCCGTGGCCCGGTCCCACACGGTGGCCCAGCAGGTCACCTCGCTGCCCGTGCCGGCGGTGGTGGGCACGGCGATGATCGGCACCCGGCCCAGGTCGCCGGCGGTGGCCGGGCCGCCGCCCCGCAGGTGGCGCTCCACCCGGGCGAAATCGCCCCGCGCCGCCACCAGGGCCTTGGCCGCGTCCATGGCCGAACCGCCGCCCAGGGCGACCACGGCCTGCACGTCCGGCCAGGCCTCGGCCAGGCCCGCCGCCAGGGGGCGCAGGTCGGCCATGTCCGGGTTGGCGAGCACCCCGTCCACGGTTACCAGGGGCGGGCCCACCCGGTCGGCGAGGCGCCCGGCCAGGGCCGGAAAGGGCCCGTCGGCATAGGTCACCAGGGCATGGGGCCGGCCGGCCAGGGCTTCCCCCAGGGTGCCCAGGGCGCCGGCGCCGGCGCCGAAGGTGATGCGCACCGGGTTGTGGTAGGTCCACATGGCGTGGTCGCCGCCGGACGCGCTCAGCCCAGGCGCCGTTCCGTTTGCGGGTCGAACAGGTGCAGGTTGCGGGGCGCCACCTGGAACGGCATCTGCGACCCCGGCGCCATGTGCAGGGTGCCCTGCAGGCGCACGGTCAGGTCCGTCCGGTCCTGGCCGAAGCGGCCGTGGATCAGGGTGTCGGCGCCCAGCTGTTCCACCATGTCCACGGTCAGGTGGGCCACGCCCGCCCCTTCCGCCGCCTGTTCCAGGTGTTCGGGGCGCAACCCCAGGGTCACGGCGCGGCCGCCCTCGCCGGGCCGGGCCTGGTCTTCCAGGGCCAGCACGGCGCCGTCGGGCAGGGCGACGCCCCGGCCGTCGTCGGTCAGGCGGGCGTCCACGAAGTTCATGGACGGCGAGCCGATGAACCCGGCCACGAACAGGGTGGCCGGACGCTCGTACAGCTCGATGGGCGTGCCCAGCTGCTCCACGTAGCCGGCGTTCAGGACCATCAGCCGGTGGCCCAGGGTCATGGCCTCCACCTGGTCGTGGGTGACGTAGATGCTGGTGATGCCCAGGCGTTCCTGCAGCTTCTTGATCTCGACGCGCATCTGCACCCGCAGCTTGGCGTCCAGGTTCGA
>JAGREA010000389.1 GCA_020446745.1 Rhodobacterales bacterium
CATGGCCGGGTCGTCGGCCGCCAGGTGGTACAGGCGCCGCATTTCGGCCCGGTCCAGGTCGCCGTCCAGGCCCCGGCTGAGCAGCAGGTCGCGGTCGTCGTCGGTCATCATGTCTTCTGTGTGGTTCCCGGCGGCAAAAAGTTTCACGGCGTGAACAGGTCGAAGGTGCCGGTGGCCTCCATGCCCGCCTTCAGGGCGGCCCGGGCCCGGAACACCCGGGTCTTGACCGTGCCCAGGGGCAGGTCCAGCACCTGGGCCGCCTCGGCGTAGCTCAATCCGTCCAGGGCCACCAGGGTCAGGGCCTCGCGCTGGTCGCCGGGCAGGGCCGCCAGGCCGGCGTCCAGGGCCCGGGCCAGGGCCGCCGTGCGGCTGTCCTCGTGGGGGCCGGCGGCCGGGTCGGCCAGGCCGCCCAGGGCCTCGTCCGACACCATGCGGTAGCGGTATTCGGGCCGCCGGCTGCGGTGGTTGCGGGCCAGGTTCAGGGCGATACCCAGGACCCAGGTGGAAAACCGCGATTCGCCGCGGAACCGGGCCAGCGAGCGGTAGGCCTCCAGGAACGTTTCCTGGGTCAGGTCCTCGGCGTCCTCGGCCCGGGGCACCTGGCGCAGCACGAAGCGGTACACCCGGTCGCGCAGGCCCGCCACCAGGGCGGCGAAGGCCTGGCCGTCCCCCGACCGGGCGGCGGCCACGCGGGCCGCTTCCTGGTCCCAGGTGTCGGTCACCGGGTGGCGCAGGCCAGGGCGTCGCGGTGGCCGGTGATCCGCGCCGCGCCGTCGGGGGCCAGGCGAATCCGGCATTCGGCCCGCCAGCCCGGGCGTCGCCCCGGGGCCAGGGGCACGTAGCCGGTGACGGCCAGGATCTGGGTCGGTCCGGCGGCGTCCTGGCACAGGTCGCGGCCGGGCGGCAGGTCGGCTTCGAACCCGCTGGCGTCCAGGGCCATCACGTGCACCGGCACGTCGGCCCCGTTGGTCAGGCAGAAGGCCCGGGCCGGCAGGGTGGCGGACAGCAGCAGGACCGCGGCCAGCGGCAGGGCGGCGGCGAGGACGGTTGGCGATGGACGGGTCACGGGTCGGCTCCCCCACCGGTTCAGCCCTGGGTGGCGGTTTGCCGCCTCCCGGTTCCCGAACCTGGGCGGCACCGCCCGAAAGGGTGTGTTTAAAGGCCTTTCAAACATGCTATGCAACACGGGCCGGAAAGCCAACAGGCGGACGAGAACCAGTTCGGTTTCCGGCACGACGCGACGAGAGGAAGCGCCCATCGGTTGACATGACCGAAAAAAGAGGGAACTTTTCGGCGCCCATCATCACCTATGCATACGCTCGGCCAGGCGCGGTCCGGCCGGTAACGCTGAAATGACCGATCATAAGGAGTAGGACATGAAGTACGGAAAGGTTGCCGCCCTGGCGGCCGCAGTCGTGATGGCCCTGAGCGCCGGTTCCGCCATGGCGGGTGACGCGGCGAAAGGCGAAAAGGTGTTCAAGAAGTGCGCGGCCTGCCACACCATCGATGCGGGCGGCAAGAACAAGGTTGGCCCCAACCTGCACGGCGTGATCGGCCGCGCCGCGGGGACCCTGGACGGCTTCAAGTATTCCAAGGCCATGCAGGATTCCGGCGTGACCTGGTCGGCCGAGACCCTGGACAAGTACCTGACCAAGCCGAAGGACTTCATCCCCAAGAACAAGATGGCCTTCGCCGGCCTGAAGAAGGACAAGGACCGCGAGGACGTGATCGCCTACATCGAATCCCAGAAGTAGGCCCGGAAACAGGTTTCAAACCGTCGTTTCGATGGGACACGCCCGCGCCGCACCCCGGCGCGGGCGTTTTCCGTTTCAGCCTTCCGGCCCGGCGCCCGCCAAGGAACCCGCCAAGGGACCAGTGGGCCGGATCTCGCCCACCAGGGTGCCGCGCCAGTTGTGCAGCTGCGGCCGCAGGCGATGGCCCAGGCCGTCCAGCTCGGCCTCGTCCAGCAGGCCCAGGGTGGCCAGCAGGGCCGACATCATGAC
>JAGREA010000390.1 GCA_020446745.1 Rhodobacterales bacterium
CGGCCACCTCCTTGCAGGTCTGGTGGATGGTTTCCAGGGGCGCGCCGGAAAGTTCCACCTGGCCGGCCGGCTCCAGGGTGATGGAGCTGAAGTCCGGCTTGTTCAGGGCGATGACCTTGCCCTTCTCGCGCACCGGTTCCCAGTCGAACCGCTCCAGGCCCTTCAGCAGGGCCTCGATGCCCCGATCGCCCTCGTAGGGCAGGGGCTTCAGGGTCTGCAGGCAGTAGGCGAACTTCTCGTGTTCGGTGCCGATGCGCCACTTGTCGCGCGGCTTGCAGCCCGATTCCAGGTATTCGACCAGCTGGCGCTTGTCGGTGATCGGCGCGGCGGCCGATGCGGATGTGTCGGTCATGCCTTCGGGGGTTCCTCGTTGGGGTCGCCGGCGGCGCCGTGGGGGGCAAGCACCAGCCGGGCGGCCAGGACGGTCAGGGCCGCGGTCTCGGCGCGCAGGATGCGGGGGCCAAGGCCGATCTTCACAACAAAGGGCAGATTATCCAGGGCGTCAAGTTCCGCGGGCGCATGGCCGCCTTCCGGCCCGATCAGGAAGGCGTGAGGTGCCGGCCCCGTTTGTCCCAGGGCCGCCGCCAGGGCCGACGACAGGGGCTGGCCGGCGCCGGTTTCGTCGGCCACGAACAGGGTCCGCCCGGCCGGCCAGTCGGCCAGCACCTGGCGCAGGGGGCGGGCCGGGTCCACGGCCGGCACGGTCAGGCGGCCGCACTGCTCGGCGGCCTCCACGGCGTTGGCCCGCAGGCGGTCGGTGTTCACCCGGCCCACGGCCGTGCGCTCGGTCATCACCGGGATCAGGCGCGCGACGCCCAGCTCGGTGGCCTTTTCGGCCACGAAGTCCATGGGCGTCTTCTTCAGGGCGGCGAACACCAGCCACACGTCGGGCTCCGGCACCTGGGGGCGCAGCAGGGTCTCGGCCCGGGCCGCGCCGCCGCCCTTGGCCAGGCGATCGACGGCGGCCGACCATTCCCCGTCGCGGCCGTTGAACAGGCGCAGGCGGTCGCCGGGGCCCAGGCGCATGACCCGGCCCAGGTAGTGGGCCTGGTCCGCCGTCAGGTCCACCGCGGCGCCGGCAACCAGGGGGCCGGCCACATACAGGCGGATGCGGGGTGTGGCGTCGCTGTCCATGACGCGGTTATGGCAGGCGCGCCGGCCCCGGCCAAGGGTGTTTGCGCGCCATGCGGGTTTCGGGTAGGACTCCCCCCATGAGCCCGACCGCACCGCAGATGGACCGCACCGACATTCCCGTCGACGGCTGGATCGACCGGCTGGCGCCGGCCCCGTCGCGTCCCTACCTGCGGCTGGCCCGCCTGGACCGGCCCATCGGCACCTGGCTGCTGCTGTTTCCCTGCTGGTGGGGCCTGGCCCTGGCCGGGCCGGGCTGGCCCAGCCTGTGGTTCATGGCGCTGTTCGGCCTGGGGGCCGTGGTCATGCGCGGCGCCGGCTGCACCCTGAACGACCTGGCCGACCGCAACTTCGACGGCCAGGTGGCCCGCACGGCCACCCGCCCCATCCCGTCGGGCGCCGTCAGCCCGCGCCAGGCCCTGGGCTTCATGGTGTTCCAGGGCCTGCTGGGCCTGGTGGTGCTGTTGCAGTTCAACGCCTTCACGGTGTGGCTGGGCGTGGCCTCACTGGCCATCGTCGCCGCCTATCCGTTCATGAAGCGGTTCACCTATTGGCCCCAGGTGGTGCTGGGCCTGGCCTTCAACTGGGGGGCGCTGATGGGCTGGGCGGCCGTGTACGGGCGCCTGGACGCACCGGCCCTGCTGCTCTATGCCGCCGGCATCCTGTGGACCCTGGGTTACGACACCATCTACGCCCACCAGGACAAGGAGGACGACGCCCTGATCGGGCTGAAGTCCACGGCGCTCCGCCTGGGCGCCGCCACGCCCACCTGGCTGGTGGGGTTCTATGGCGGCATGGTGCTGCTGGTGGGGGCCGCCGGGGCCCTGCTGGGCCTGTCCTGGCCGTTCTACCTGGGCCTGGGCGCGGCGGGCCTGCACATGGCCTGGCAGACCGCCACCGTGCGCATCGACGACCCGGCCGACTGCCTGGCCAAGTTCAAGTCCAACCGGGTGGTCGGCTGGCTGCTGCTGGCCGGCATCGTGGCCGGGCGGGTTTTCTAGGGCGCCTCTTCCCTTCCACCATTTCCTCTTTTTCCACCGTCGCTCGCGCCATTTCCCAACCGTCGCTCCCGCGAAGGCGGGAGCCCAATGGCGGCAAATGCCGGTGCATGCCCTTTCAGAAAAAAGGTGAACCACAGAGACACAGAGGCACAGAGAGGCCGCTTCTTCACCGTCGTGCCCGAGCTTGTCCCGGGTACCCACGACTTAGACGGTCGATGGCGAAAAAGGCGTGGACCCCCGGGACAAGCCTGGGGGATTCGGATGGCGGTGTTTTGGCCTCTGTGCCTCTGTGCCTCTGTGCCTCTGTGGTTCAAATTCTTGAAAAGGCGTACACCGGCATCCACCGCAAATAGGCTCCCGCCTTCGCGGGAGCGACGATTGGAGATGCGGGAGCGACGGAAGAAGACGGCGGCGGCGACGGCGTGACGCTGGGACCAAGGTCAGGGCGTCATCGGGTCGATGGGCACCCGGCCCGCCAACCCGAACACCGCTTCCGCCGCCAGGGCCGCCGACAGCAGGCCGGCCTCGCCCAGGGGCCGGCCGACCATCTGCAGGCCCACCGGCAGGCCGTCGGCCGTGAAGCCGCAGGGCAGCGACAGGGCCGGGCAGCGGGTCAAGGTGATGGCGAAGGTGATCGACAGCCAGTCGATGTAGGTCTCGAACCTGTGGTCGCCCACGGCTTCCACGTACCGCTGGTCCACGTCGAAGGGCGGCACGATGGTGGCCGGGCAGATCAGCAGGTCGTAGGTGTCGAAGAACGCCGCCGTGCGGGCCACGATGGCCTCGCGCGTCGCCGTGGCCCGGGCGATCTCGTCGGCCGTGAGCGCCAGGCCCTTCTCGATGTTCCAGATCACTTCCGGCTTCAGGGCCGCGCGGTGGGTGTCCAGCACCGGTTGCAGGTCCTGGGCGAACTTGGCGGCGCGCAGGGTCTGGAAGGCATCGCGGGCGCCGGACAGGTCGGGCGCCGCCGCTTCCACCGTCCAGCCGGCGTCGGACA
>JAGREA010000391.1 GCA_020446745.1 Rhodobacterales bacterium
GTCGGCTTGCAGGTCCAGGGTGGCGGCCTGGCCGGCCACGGCGGCGCCCATGCGCGCCCCGGTGACGGCCAGGGCCACCACGGTCACGTCCACGGGCAGTTCGGGCAGGGCGAAGGGTTCGGCGGCCTCGGGCGGAGCCTCGGCCGCCCCGGCGGCCGGCAGGCGGTCCAGCACCGGTTCGGTGACGGTGATGTCGGACACCACCAGGTGGCGGTCCACCAGCAGGGCCCAGGGCGACCAGGTGAGGGACAGGGACGGCACGGTCAGCCAGGCCCCCTGCCCGTCGGCCACCCGCAGGTCCGCCAGCGCCAGATGCCCCGGCAGGCCCGGGCCGATGGCACCAATGGAAACGGTCAGGCCGCCGGCGGGATCATTGGCGGCATCCTCGATCCAGCCCACCAGGCGCGCCCGGCCGCCCTCGGTGCCGGTCAGCCACCAGAAGGCGGCCGCGCCGCCGACCCCGGCCAGGACCAGCAGGCCCAGCAGGGCGAGGACGCCCCGCTTCACCCAGGTGAGCACCCGCCCGGCCATCAGAAGGCCTGGCCCAGGCTGATGTAGAACTGGTAGTCCTCGTCCACGTCCTTGCGGCCGTTCAGGGGGAAGGCCAGGTCGAACCGCAGCGGCCCCACGGCGGTGTGGTAGCGCAGGCCCAGGCCGGCGGCCCAGCGGATGGTGGTGGAATCGAAGGGCTGGGCCGTATCCACCACCTTGCCGCCGTCGATGAAGGGCACCACGCCGAAATCACCGTAGACGCGGATGCGCAGTTCGGCCCCCACCTCGATCAGCGACAGGCCGCCTTCCGGGTCGCCGGTCTTGCTGAGCGGCCCCACGGACTGGAACTCGTAGCCGCGGATGGAGCCGCCGCCGCCGGCATAGAACCGCTTGTTGGCCGGCACGTCGCGGCGGTCCTCGCCCAGCAGGGTGCCCACCCGGGCCCGGCCGGCGGCGACGAAGCGCCCGTCCTCGTCCAGGCGGCGGTAGATGGAGCCCGTGGCCTCCAGCACCGCGAAGGTCAGCAGGTCGCTGTCGCTGAACCCCACGTAGGGGGTGCCCACCAGGTCCAGCCGCGCCCCGGTGGTGGGGTCCAGCAGGCTGTCGGTGCTGTCGTAGCCCATTTCCACGGGCAGGCCGAACAGGCTGTTGTTGTGGCGGCCGGTGTCGTCTTCCACCTTCGCCGCTTCCACGGTGCCGGACAGGGCCGTGCGCCAGGGCCCGTTGCGCCGTTCCAGGCCCAGGCGCCCGCCCAGGCCGATCTGCTGGAAGCCGGGGCCGTCGAACCGCTTCAGCTCCACCTGGCTGAGCAGCTGCTGGTTGCCGTGGATGTAGGCGGGCTTGGTGAAGTCGGCGGTCAGGGTCTGTTCGATCTTGTTGCCGGCGGCGGTCAGGCGCAGCTTCTCGCCGGCCCCGAACAGGGTGCGGTTTTCCCAGAACACCTTGGCCCCGGGGCCCTCGGAACTGGCGTAGTTGACACCGGCGCCGATGGACCGGTGGGGCCGTTCCGTCAGCGTCACCTGGATGGGCGCCCGGTCGGCGCCCTCGGGCGGGCGCTGGGCGGCGATCCCCACGGCGGCGAACAGGCCCGTTTCCGTCAGCGCCCGGCGATAGGCCTCCAACTGGCTGGCGGCGAAGGTGTCGCCGGGCTTCCAGGGCACCAGGCGGCGCAGGAACGGGGCCTCCACCTCTTCCAGGCCGGCGTATTGGGGCTCGCCGAAGGCCACCCGGCGGTCCAGGGTGACGGCCACCTGGACCAGCACCAGGGTCTGGGGCCGGTCCAGGCGCACGGTGCGCTTGTCCACCTTCACCCACGGGTAGCCGGCCTCGCGGAACCGGGTCAGCAGGGCCTGCTCGGCATCGACGATGGCCCCGGCATCGGCCCGCATGCCCACGTGCAGGCCCAGGTCCTCCAGGTCCGGCATCAGGGCGGCGGGCGGTTCGTTGTCCCCATAGGCGATGGCGTAGTCGCCCAGCAGATAGACCACGCCCGGCGTCACCGTCAGGGTCACCACGTGGGTGTCGCCTTCCGCCGCCACCTGGGCGGTGATGGTGCCGTCGTAGAAGCCGTTGGAGGTGAGCACGTCGGTCAGGCGATGGGCGTCCTCCTTGGCCCGGCGGCGCAGGGCATCCACCGACGGCGGCGGCTTTTCCGCCAGGGCGTTGAGCAGGGAGGCCTTTTCCATCAGTTCGGTCAGGCCGATGGCGTCGGCGCCGACGATGCGGGTCTCGTAGGCAATGCCCGGTTCTGCCGCCTGCGCCGCCGCCGTGCCCAGGACCAGGGCCAGGACCAGGTAGGCGGCAAGAACCAACGCGGGAAACGAGCCCGCACCCATCTTCATGATCCGCGGGAGCGTGGTCGGCAGGGCAAGGTGGCGGCTGGTACGGCAGCAGCGAACGGTCATGATGGAAAAGGCGGATCGACAACACTTGTGACAGATGTGCGCCCTGCACGGGCATCCCGAAACAGAGAGTTCTTGACCCGAGGAGTCAACATGAAACGGTGCCGGTTGCCTTCCCTGCAAGGGTATGCGGACCCTTCCGTGAAGGCAGGCCTTGCGTATCCGAAGGGTGCTACGTCAGATCAAACAGTCGAATGAGGATATCGGGTTGCACGTTCTGATCATCAAGATAGGCACGCACCAGACTGTAGCCCTGGACAACCGAAGCAACAAATTTGGTCAGCGGTGTTGTTTCCGCGGCTTCCAGGATTTGGTCGATTCCTTGCGCCAGAACATCGGCCAAGGGGTCTTCGCCCATCAGGAAGGCCGTGGGCTCAACAAGCCGCCAACGCACCAGTCCGGCAATGAGCGTGGGCAGGTATATGTAGGATCGGGATTCCAAATTCAGGCGCTGTTGGTCCATCAGCTCTTGGACCATGTGGGCCCACTGTTCGATGGTTGCCCGGTCCATGCAGGCGAAGACATCGTCATTTCGTGACAGCAGGAATGAGGCACAGGCCTGTTGATTCCTGTTCCAGGCCAACGGCAATCCATTCAGATAGCTGATGGTTGCCCGAAACGCGTCGCCGCCCTTGGCAATGCGCCCGAGGCCTTGTGGGAAAATGATTTGCCAACCTTGCGCCAGATCAGGACCCGGTTCCTGGGTCAAGGCCGCCACGACCGGGGGCCAAACCGTTGCCGGGCAAAGGTGGAAACACCAGGTCAAAACCCTAAGGGCATCGTTGTTCCTGTTCGTCCCGGCCAGGAATTGCCGTTCCGCCAACCCGAGGATCTCCAGAAGCCGGTCCCAATGCCGGTCCGACACGCCATCGGGCCGGCCGCCATCACTGTCCACGGCATAGTATTGCCGTGCCGCGGTCACCGGATCCGTCGATTGCCAGAACAACCGGCTTCGGTGTGTGAGCGCCTTGGCAATGGGCGCGAAATCATGGCCGTCGAATGAGTCGAGCTTTCCCGCCAGATCGTTCGCGCCATACCACATATCCCTGTGGGCCGACAGGATCACCCGGTCCGGGATGCTGGGCGGTGGGAGACTTTCCGCCGCGATGATCGTCTTCCAATCCCGGTAGTCCTCGTCGCCATCTTCCCACCTCACGATCGCCGGATTTTCACGCAAGGGTGCCCATTCCCTTGACTCAAGCGTGAGCTTCGCCCGCCCTTGAGCCGGGGACTGTTCGACGTGCAGAAGAACTTCCACGTTCCGCTCGGGAGCCCGTTGGATGTGGGCCGGGGCCTTGCGGGGATGGGCGGCGTCTTCCTTCCTGAGCCAGACCCGAAGTTCGTTGCCCCCCGCCGGCCAGTACATCTTGATCGGCGATGGCGACCGCCAATCGCGCCCGCCTTCCACATCCTCGTCCTCGCCCACCAAGGGGCAGCTCTTGGCCTGGCGCCTTTCCAGCACGATGGTGTCCAGCTTGGGCAGGAAGTCGAACCAAATGGGGATGCCGTCCCTCAATCGTTCCGCCGCGACAAGGCTGCCGCGTGCCACGGCATCCGGGGCGGCAACGTCCACCGCCACGCCGTCGGCGAGGTTCAGGCCATCCCGAAGGGCCAAGGTCAGCGCTTCGCTGCCGGGCCCGTGAACGAGCACCACATCGCAGGTGCTCAAGCCGGCCGGCAGTTCGGGCGGCTCCGGCAAATCCGGCGACCGGCCGGAAACTTCAACCCAGTCTCCGTTTTCCAGACGGATCAATTCGCTGCGTTCATGCCCGGGGCCATCCAGGGCCAACAGGCCTGGCAAATCGGCCAGGGCAAGGGCTTGGGCCACGCGGTCGTCGCCCGCGGCCCGGGCCAGATCCTCGGCGATGCGCCTTTCCCGCATGGCCAACCCGATGGGCGACGGCAAGAGCTGACCGACCTTGCGCCGCATGGGAACGAGCACGCCGTCACGCTCGCGCATCTTAAGGACCTGCACCCTGAGCCCCTGTGGATCGTGCTCGACAACGCCCACGCACATGTCCTTGTGCAACGGGGCCGATGAGCAATGGTTCAGGCAGACCAGAATGGATGACCACGTCAGGAGCGGGCGGCGCACGCCCCCCATCCGCATGGCCTCCAAACGCGCTTCGCGCGCCGCATCGTCCATCGCGGGCAGGTCTGGAATTCCCAGGACCGCCATCGACGAATGGGGGGCCAGCCGCTGCAGGGTGAGCCCCCAATCTTCAGGCAAAAACGCCCCGCGCAAGGACCGTCGCAGATCAGAGGCGCCGATGAGCCCCCATCCGCCCCCCCGGCCATGGGGGGCCAGCCGCGCGCCCGGGCCCGCGAACCAGGACGGTTCAGCTTTCGACCCCGTGCGAACGGTGCAGGACAAGGGGCCCCCATCCACCAGCCATCCGCTTTCGTGTAGGGCGACGGTACCGTCATCCGTCAACCGCCAGTTCCGGACAGCGCGATCCCACCAGCCGTTGATGTCGAACCCGGCAAGACTGGTTCTGAGCTGCCCGAGGCGTTTCACGGCGCCGTTCCAAGCCCGATTTCCGAACGGAGGACATTGCCAATGTCCCGCATCCCATCCATCAGGGCGGAACCACGGGGCCCGATGCCGATGGATGTGACGTCGAAGCCATTGACGGAAACCTGTTCCGAACCATGATCAGGGTCGGCATGGACGACCAAGGCGCGCCCCACGGACGTGTGCCGGCTTAGCTGCGCGGCCTGATGGGCACAGTCGTTCGCCTCGTCGTACAAATCCACGCGCGAGAAGACCAGGCGGGGCCAAACGGCCATGCGCCGCTTGGCCCCAAGGTGCGACTTGTCCCCAAACCGCAACCACAAGGGCGCGGCGAAGCGGTCCTGCCCATCCGCGACGAACTGGGGCCGGTATTGGACCTCGACGATCAGCCCTTCCCGGCGCAGGTGATAGACGGCCAGGGGAATATCCGCCGTGAACCAGGCGCCGCGGTCATGGTCGGTCAGGATCTTCAAGGGGCAACTGGCCACCAGTTCCGCGCCCGCGATTCCCCTGAGGGCCAGCGTGACGGCCAAGGCCGTGAAGTCCGACCATGTACGGCCCTGCCAGGCCCACAGTTCATCCTGTTCGCGGTTTTCGCGCAGCAACGCCAGCCACGCTTCATGCACGGACCGATAGTCTGGATCCTGGGTCAGGACGAAGTTCGGCATGATGCCCGGCAGGGCCGTTCCCACGCCCAGGTCGGCCAGGTCGCGGGCGGCCCGTTGGGCGTGCTTTGCCAGACGCGCGACCTTCTCATATCGTTCGGCCCCGATTGCCCGCCGGTTGTGGCGCATCCAATCGCGGGCCTTCGCCCACGCCAATCGGCACCATGCGTGCAGGACCCTGTTTTCACCCGTGTCGAAGCTTTCCTTGCGAACCACCGCGCGCACCCTCTGTTCCGGCCCCGCGCGTTCGGCAAGCGTGTGCCCCGGTTGCCGGATCAGCCAGATGAGGGAAGCGACATCCATTTCCTGGACGCGATCGAGCCCGATCCGCTCCTGCTCTCGGCGCAGGACCTTGCGCAACCGGTCCATCAAGACGTCGAGAACGCGGGGCATGTCGATGGCTTGATGCACGATCTCGGACACCAGAAGGCTGTCCTGCCGTTCCGCCTTCTGCCACAAATCCTGCAGGCGCTCCCAGACATGCAGGGGTTGGTCGAAGGCAACATCCAGCTCGTGCACGCGGGCCGTTGTTTCCTCCATGCGTTTGAACGCCTCGTCGGCGATCTTTTCGATCTCCGTTTTCGGTTCGGCGCCTCGGCGGGGGCGCTGGGGAAAACCGTGCCGGGACAGGAACGGATTGTTTGGCCCGGGCAGCGGCAGTTCATGGTACAGGGCACCATCCTGACTCAGCCCGGGAAGGGGTGCCGTTTGGCGCGGAAGGCTCTCGCCCGGATCCAGTTCGGCAACCAGCGCATCGGTCAAGGCGATGGTCATGTCCGGCTGGCATGGTTCGGCGAACGCCCATGGGCGGCGGCGCAACCTCATCGCGTCAGACCGGACCAAACAAAGCGATCATTCAACCGCGAATGTTCAATGGAGTCCCTGACGGCTTCCGCAAGGGCCTCGTCGCCCAAACGTTCCTCAATCAGGTCGACCAGGATATGGAGCCCACGTTCGTTGTCTTCCACCTCCAGGCCGCGAAGCTTCGGCAGAAGGCGCATTTCCACCTGATCGGCGAACGCCATTTCCAGATTGTCTCCGGGACGGCCGTCATGGTGCGGATAGTTGGCGACATAGGCCAACATGGCCTGGCTGATGCGGTATCCGAAGGGACGCCGCAGGTCCTTCATGCACGCCCCAAGTTTCCCGATCGTGTCATGGGCCCAGTCCACTCGATCAATCCGCGATAGGGGCCGACGCCAACCTTGCCACCTCTTGTAGGACAGGGGGTCCGTCGAGGGATCCTCGGTTTGCGTGGTGTTCTGCCCTTCCGACAGATGCTTGGGCGACGGGAACCGCAACATGTTGCCGCGATCCAACACCTTGTCGGACAAGGCCTGGGTACTTTCATCCTCGTTCATCGTGCCGGCGAACAGGATGTTGTGGCCCGGGAAGATCCTCTCCTCCCCCCCTCCGGGGACGTCGATGATGATCTCCGAAGCCATGCGACGCTGACGGTCCTCGGCTTGATGGGGCCCGGGGCGCAATTCCAGACGGCTCAGGAACTCAGAGAAATAGTATTCCACGCGCGCCAGGTTCATCTCGTCCAGAAGGACCAGCAGCATGCGATCGCCCAGAATTTCGGGATCCTCGCCCATGCCCGCCATCTGGTACATGGCCCGGGCCAGTTCCGTCGCCTTGTAGCGCTTTTCAATGAAGTTGTAGAAACCCAGCAGGTCCTGCGGGCTGTCCCAGCGCGGCTGAACGGGCATGGGCAGGAAACCCATCCCCATGCTTTCGGCGTAGCGGCGCGGTAGTTGAGTCTTGCCGGTTCCGGAAATGCCCGCCAAGACGGTGATGGGCGCTTCGGGACCGACCTTCAGGGCCGTATGGAAGGCGTTGATCGTCCGGTCGTGAAACACAAGACCGGCTTTTTCGATGGCGCCCTTCGCCCGCAGCAGGTGCGCGTATTCGCTTTCGTCCGCTTGGTTATCATAGCTTCGGGCAGGCCGCCGCAAGTGCGCGATGACGTTTGGCGGATTCCGCAAATCGGCCAGGGCATCCCGTTTCTCGCCCCCTCCGCCCGGCCCCCATTCCTTGCGCAGGTCCCGAACCTTGTCTTCAAGCTGGGCGATCTCCACGACCAAACCCGTCCGCCTGTCTTCCAAAGCCTGCGTTTCCTGGCGCGCGGCGGCTAGGCCGACCCGCGCCGCTTCCAACTGTTTCCGGATTTCTTCCCGTTCCGTCGCCGCCTGCTTGAGTCCCTCCAACTGGATTTCAAGGGACTCAACCTTTGTGCTCAGGCGACTTTTTTCGGCTTCAATCCGTTCGGCTTCGTCCCGCAGTCGCGCAACATCGGCGCGCAGGGTTTCGGCTTCCCGCCGGCTCTGTTCCAGATCCACAATCTCCTGGCGCAGGTCCCGCGCCCGGTCGTCGAGAACGTCGATCTCCGATTGCAGCTTGTTGATCCTGGCGTCGGCCTCCTTGGCCGCCTCAAGCCTATGGGATATCTCGTCGAAGGCCCGTTGCGCCTCACCCGTCTTGGCGATGACGATTTCCAGTTTGTTTTGATGGTCCGCCAATTCCGCCTTACGGGGTTCAAGCTGCTCATATTCTCGCTGCAACGTGTCGATTTTCTCTTCCAGCCAGGCAACCTGGCTTTCCTTCTTTTCCACCTCCGTCAAGCGACCTTCGATCCGTCTCAGGTCATCCCGCTTTTGATCGCATTCCTGTTTCAGCAGCGCCAGGCGTTCTTCGGCCAATACGGCTTCCCGGACGGTCGGTCGGTACCGGTTCACGAAGGCCGTCGTCGCCGCGATGGTCGACAAAATGATCAGCAGCAGGGCAAAGGCGCCCGTGGCGACAAAGGCCAAGGAAGTTCCCTCAAAACCGAACATGGGCGTCAGTTCTCCTGCGCGTTCTGGTCATTGTCATGCCCATCCGCCCCATTCGGTGCGGACGGCGCCGGTGCGGACGGGGACACGTGTTGGTCCAGCACCCGAAGGCGTTCTCTTTGCAGGGCCAGGGCCGCTTCCACTTTGACCTGGTCATCCCGCAGGGCCTCCAACTGCTTGGCGCGGGCCTGTAGTTCCGCTTCCACGCGCGCCAAGGCCTGTTCCTTCGCATCGACTTGGGCGCGACGGGCCTCTTCCGCCAACCGATCGGCCTGAATGCGCCGCAGTTCGGATTGTTGATCCGCGACTTCAGCCCGCGCCTGGTGGATCTGCGCCTTCAGTTTCACCAAACGGTCCTGTGCTTGCGTATACCGCGCCTTGGCATCCGCCGCCTTGTCGTTCATTTCAGACGTCTGCGCGGTCAACGTTTCCAGTTGTGCTTTCCGTTCAACAAGGTCCTTCAAGGCCACGGATTGCGCCGCAAGGCGTGTCCGCAGGTCGGCCAGTTGGGATTCATCGGCCTGCCGCTGCTGCCGGAGCGTCGCCACCTGTTTTGACAGTTCGGCGAGGCGTTGTTTTTCGGCTTCGAACGTCCCCTTGGCTTCCGTCACCGAGGCCAAGGCCCGATCGCGCTCCGCCTCGGCGTCCAGGGCCGCCTTCCGGGCGGCCTCGGCGCGCCCCCGCACTTGGGCCAGGGCGGACGTCGCCGCTTCGGCGTCCTTTCGGGCCTTTAGGTGTTCGTCTTGTCTTTGGGCGATGTTCGCTGTCAGCGTCGTGTGCTCTTCGCGCAGGCGGGCCAACTGATTCTGGAGGTTGGCCAGATCCCGCGTTTGGGCCTTCAGGGCCGCAACCTGTTCCTTGAGCGTGCCGGCCTGCGTCCGCAGGGCGTCGATTTCCCGCTGCCTTTCGTCCACGTCCCGTTCCAGGGCGGCCAAGGTTTTCTTGGCATCGGCGATGGTCGCTCGTCGCCGCTCGAGGTCGCGAACGTCTGACTCAAGCGTTGCCTTCTGCTTTTGCAGGCGGTCGATCTCGTCCCGTTCCGCGGCCAACGACCCGGTTTGCTGTTCAAGCGATCCGCGCGTCCGGCGCAAATCCGAAATCTTCCTGGAAAGCTCTTCCTCCAGTTTGCCCTGGCTCTTGATGGTTCTGGAAAGGCCTTCGGCCTCCTCCCTTTGGCGTTGCAGATTGGCCACCGCCTGCGCCGCGGCATCACGTTCGTTGATCAGGTCGCGTTTCTTCGCTTCCGCCGCCGAAATGTCCGAACGCACCGCCGTCAGTTGCGCTTCCGCGGCCTTGATGTCGCGGCTGATACGGTCAAACGTTTCCCGGCGGGCCCGAACATCTTCCATCAACGACTGGGCCTGTTTCGCCAGATTCTCCTTGTCCACAGCGACCGCCAGGGCTGTGGCCCTTCTTTGATGGGCCTCGGCGATTTCCGTGGCGATCTTTTCCAATCGCTTTTCGGCGTCATTGACCTGTTCGCGGATCCGGGCGCGTTCGCGCTGGTCGCCGCTCAGCGCGGTCTCGCGCTCAAGCAGCGCGTCCTCGGTCCTGTTCATGACCACAATCTGCATGAAGGAGAACCCCACCGTGATGACCGTCAGCACCACGATGGCCAGGACCTGCAGGCTTCCTCCCCGCCCTCTGTTATTCGAGTTCCCGTTTGATGCGCTCAACGCATTTCTCCATGTTTTGGTCCAGCTCACTCACCCAGAACCGCAGGACACGCCAACCCGCGCCGCGAAGCTGCGCGTCGCGGAACACGTCGTCTGTTTTGCGGTTGCCGTCGATATCCGTGTGCCACCGGCGGCCGTCCACCTCGACATCAAGCTTCACGTCGCCGGCGAACAGGGCGAAATCGAGGCGTCGCCCCAAGACCGGGTATTGCGGTTGAGGATCCAGTCCGGCCCGTTCCAGGGCGGACTTGAGCCGCAATTCCCACAGGCTGCCGGCCTCCGCATCGCCCGCGTGACGACGGGGTTCGGTGGCGCGCGCCGCCAATTGCCGCAACGTGGAAACGTTGCATTTCCGCGCGAACGCCAGGTCTCCGAACACCAGCAGAACGGCCTGGGCGCGGCTGATGGCGACGTTCACGCGGCGGCGATCCCTCATCAGGAACCGCGCGGCATCATGTCCATTGGTACCGGCCGCCACCGGAGAAAAAATCATGAGCATGCGCTGTTCGCCCTGAAAGCTGTCGACCGTTCCCACTTTCAGGTTCGCCGCGGCACGGCGCGGTTCCGGAACGTCGGCCCATATGGCGCGTTTCAGGGCACCGGCCTGCGCATTGAACGGGGTGACAATGCCGACACTGCCGTCATAGGCCTCGTCCACGAGCAGGCGTTTCACGTGCCGCGCGATGGCCTGCGCTTCCGCCCGGTTCAGCCAACCGCCATCCGGACTCCGTTCCGGATATCCGCCGACATCGACCCAATCGATTCCGGCCTTGGCGCCTTGTGGAAGAATAAATGTGCTCGAATCCACCGCCGGTCTGAGTTGGCCGTCGTAGAACGTCTCGCCGATGAAATCCGTGATCTCCGGCGCCGATCGGTATTGATCGACCAGCATCACGGCATGTCCTTGGGGGTGCTCGGCCGATTGGACCTTGGCCAGATCGAACAGCGAACTCAGCCCCTGGGCATAGATCCCCATGCCCACCGTCGACTCGATGCCCGCA
>JAGREA010000392.1 GCA_020446745.1 Rhodobacterales bacterium
AATGGCCGGGGGTCAATGGCCGGGGGGCAATGGCCGGGGGGCGTGGGGGGAATCGGGCCCGCCGGGCGCGGCCGGTCAGGGCGGGTTTGTCGGGTGGGGGCGGGGGCCGTCCCTAGCGTTCCCAAGGCGGGATGGGCAGGAAGTGGTTGGCCAGGAAGTCCACCAGGGCGCGGATCTTGGGCGACAGGTTGCGCCGGTCCAGGTAGGAGATGACGATGGTGCTGTCGAACTGCTCGTAGTCGGGAAGCACCCGCACCAGGCGGCCCTCGGCCACGTCGATGCCCACCAGGTATTCCGACAGCCGGGCGATGCCCAGGCCCCCCAGCACCGCCTTGTAGACCACGTAGGCCGAATTGCCCTCGAACCGCATGGGGCGCTTCAGCACGGCGGCGGGAATCCAGTCGTTCCAGTCGGCCACCGTGGTCAGGCGCAGGCAGGCGTGCTGGTCCAGCTCTTCGCGGGTGCGGGGGTTGCCATAGGCCTCCACATAGGCCGGCGAGGCCACCAGGATGCGCCGGTTGGGGGCCAGCTTGCGGGTGATGATGTGTTCCTGCGACAGGGCCTCGCTGAACTGGATGGCGGCGTCGTATTCGCCGGCGCTCAGGTCGATCAGCTCGTCGGTCAGGCGCAGCGACAGGGTGATCTGCGGGTTCTCGTCCAGGAACCGGGGCAGCACCGGCAAAAGCTGCTCGTGCCCGAAGGCCACGGTGGAGACCACGCGCAGGTGGCCCGTGGGCTCGCCGCTCAGGCCGTCCAGGTATTCCTTGGCCTCGGCCACCGTGTCGGCCACCCGGTCGCAGCGCTCGAAGAAGGCCCGGCCCTCGTCGGTGGGGATGATGCCGTCGCGGGTGCGGTTCAGCAGGCGCACGCCCAGGCCGTCCTCCAGATAGCCGATCTGGCGGCTGATGGCCGACGGCGACAGGTTCATGGTCCGCGCCGCGGCCGAGAAGCTTCCCGCCTGCACCACCCGGGCGAACAGGATCATCTGGCTGGATAGTTCCATGTCGAACCCCCGTCGTTGCCTTGACCGCACAGGGCATGTGCGCCCAGTCCACCTACCAGTGTGAACCAAAAAGGCGCATGTGTGCAGTGCACAATTACATAGTGCCTCGCAACATCAGGTTAAAGGCGCAACAAGATGACGACCCTGAACTGCGTAACCGGCCGCGAGAGCAACCTCGTGCGGCTTTTCGACACCGCGCGGGCGGTCCGCGCGGAATTCCGGCTGGCCCTGGCCCGCCGGGAGACCTACCACCAGTCCCGTCGTGCCCTGTCGGCCCTGTCCGACCGAATCCTGGACGACATCGGCATTCTGCGTGCCGACATCGACCAGCGGGCCCGGGACGCCGCCAACCGGGCCATGGCCCGGGAAGGAGGTGCGCGATGACCACCCTCCACGCCACCTGCACGCCCCATGCGGGCCATGCCGAATCCACCCCCAACCGTTTCCAGGCCGCCTGGCACCGGGCCCTGCGGCGCCTGCAACTGTCCCGCCTGATCGGGGCCCTGAACCGCCTGACGCCCGACCAGCTCGAGCAGATCGGCGTCAAGAAGGCCGATATCCCGGCCTACGCCCTGAGCCTCCTCGACCGCGAGGACTGATCGTCCCGCGGGGCCGCCGGGACGCCGTCCCGGCGGTCGCCCCGCGGCCGCTTCAGGCGTCGGCGCGCGTTGCCAGGGCCATGTAGTTCACATCCAGGTCCCGGGGCGCCAGCCGCCACTGGTCGGCCAGGGGGTTGTAGGCCACGCCCGTCAGTTCGGTGATGTCCAGCCCGGCCCGGCCCAGGCCCGCCGCCAGTTCGGACGGTTTCACGAACTTGCGCCAGTCGTGCATGCCGCGCGGCAGCCAGCGCAGGATGTATTCCGCCCCGATCTTGGCCAGGGCCAGGGACTTCAGCGTGCGGTTCAGGGTGGACAGCACCATCAGGCCGCCCGGCCGCACCAGCGAAGCGGAAGCCGCCAGGAAGGCGCCCAGATCGGCCACGTGCTCGACGATCTCCATGTTCAGCACCAGGTCGAAGGACAGGCCCTCGGCCGCCAGGTCCTCGGGCACGCCGTGGCGATAGGCCACCGCCACGCCCGACTGTTCGGCGTGCAGGGCCGCCACGGCCACGTTCCTGGCCCCGGCGTCCAGGCCCGTCACCGTGGCGCCCATGCGGGCCAGGGGTTCCGACAGCAGGCCGCCGCCGCAGCCGATGTCGAGCACCGACAGGCCCGCCAGGGGCGCCTCGGCCGGACCGTCCAGGCCGAAGTGGGCCACCGCCCGGTCGCGGATGAAGGCCAGGCGCGGCGGGTTCAGGCGGTGCAGGGGCTTGAAGTCCCCCTGCGGGTCCCACCAGGCGTCGGCGATGGCCGTGAAGCGGGCGATCTCGTCGGGGTTGGCGGTGGAGGATTCGTGGGAACGGGGGCTGGGCTGGGCCATGGAACGGTCGCTTTCGGGTCCGGGACGGCGCGGGGGCCGGGCTTGCCTCGGGCAAGGCACTACAGTATGTATACGCCCGCCGCACCGCAACCGGATCCATCTGCCCGCCGGACCGACCGGGGAACCCGCCCAGCAGGGTGGCGCGCGGCGGCGGCGGCACTTGGCGGAGTCACGGGGAAAGACAGGCTAGATGGCGCGAATCGTTCAGAAATTCGGCGGCACCTCGGTGGCGGACGTGGACCGCATCAAGGCGGTGGCCCGGCGCGTCAAGGCCGAGGTGGACGCCGGCAACCAGGTGGCCGTGGTGGTGTCGGCCATGTCGGGCGTGACCAACCAGCTGGTGGCCCACGTGGACGGCGTGTCCAGCCTGTACGACGCCCGGGAATACGACGTGGTGGTGTCGTCGGGCGAGCAGGTCACGTCGGGCCTGCTGGCCCTGGCCCTGCAGGCCCTGGGCGTCAGCGCCCGGTCGTGGCTGGGCTGGCAGATTCCGGTGCATACCGACGGCGTGCACGGCAAGGCCCGCATCGAGGGCATCGAAAACGATGAGCTGTCGCGCCGCATGGACGGCGGCGAGGTGGTGGTCATGGCCGGCTTCCAGGGCCTGGGGCCTGACAACCGCATCACCACCCTGGGCCGCGGCGGGTCCGACACCTCGGCCGTGGCTTTGGCCGCGGCCCTGTCGGCCCACCGCTGCGACATCTATACGGACGTGGACGGCGTCTACACCACGGACCCGCGCATCGTTTCCAAGGCGCGGAAGCTGAACAAGATCACCTACGAGGAAATGCTGGAGATGGCGTCGGTGGGCGCCAAGGTGCTCCAGACCCGCTCGGTGGAAATGGCCATGAAGCATGGCGTGCGCGTCGAGGTGCGGTCCAGCTTCGCCGACGTGCGCGGCACCCTGGTCGTGGATGAGGACGAAATCGTGGAACAGGAACTGGTCAGCGGCATCGCCTACAGCCGCGACGAAGCGAAGATCACCCTGGTGCAGGTGGCCGACCGCCCCGGCGTGGCCGCCAGCATCTTCGGCCCCCTGTCGGAGGCCTCCATCAACGTGGACATGATCGTGCAGAACGTGTCCCACGGCAGCGGCTCGGCCCGCACGGACCTGACCTTCACCGTCGCCAAGACGGACCTGAGCCGGGCCGTGGCCACCCTGGAGGAACGGCGCGACGACCTGGGCTTCACCGCCCTGACGGCCGACCCCGACGTGGTCAAGATCTCGGTCATCGGCGTCGGCATGCGCAGCCACGCCGGCGTGGCCCAGCGCATGTTCCAGTGCCTGGCCGACAAGGGCATCAACATCCAGGTGATCTCCACCTCGGAAATCAAGGTCAGCGTGCTGGTGGCCGAGGAATACACCGAACTGGCCCTGCGCGCGCTGCACACCGCCTACGGGCTGGATACCGAGTAGGGATGGCGGCACCCACGCCAGCGGCCGGAGCGCCCACGCCAGCGGAACGCCTAGACCGCCTGTGGCGGCGCGGCCGGGACTTCCTGGGCTGCGAGTTCGCCATCATGGGCGGCGCCATGTCGTGGGTGTCGGAACGCCACCTGGTGGCCGCCGTGTCCAACGGCGGCGGCTTCGGGGTGATCGCCTGCGGCTCCATGACGGCGGACCTGCTGGATGCCGAGATCACCGGCACCAAGGCCCTGACCGACCGGCCCTTCGGCGTCAACCTGATCACCATGCACCCCGACCTGGCGGACCTGATCGAGGTGTGCGTGCGCCAGGCCGTGGGCCACGTGGTGCTGGCCGGCGGCCTGCCGCCCCGGGCCGCCATCGAGCAGCTGAAGAACAGCGGCGCCAAGGTCATCTGCTTCGCGCCCTCGGCCGCCCTGGCCCGGCGCCTGGTGCGCAGCGGCGCCGACGCCCTGGTCATCGAGGGGGCCGAGGCCGGCGGCCACATCGGCCCCGTGTCGACCAGCGTGCTGGCCCAGGAAATCCTGCCCCAGATGCTGGACGTGCCGGTGTTCGTGGCCGGCGGCATCGGCCGCGGCGAGGCCATCGTGTCGTACCTGGAAATGGGCGCGTCCGGCTGCCAGATCGGCACCCGGCTGGTGTGCGCCACCGAATCCATCGCCCATCCCGAATTCAAGAAGGCCTTCATCCGGGCCAACGCCCGCGATGCCGTGCCGACGGTGCAGCTGGACCCCCGGTTCCCGGTGATCCCGGTGCGCGCCATCGCCAACGAAGGCACCCGCCTGTTCATGGACACCCAGCGCGAGGTGGTGAACCGCTACCACGCCGGCGAGATCGACCAGAAGGCGGCGCAGCTTGAAATCGAGCATTTCTGGGCCGGCGCCCTGCGCCGCGCCGTCATCGAGGGCGACGTGACCCGGGGGTCGCTGATGGCCGGGCAGAGCGTCGGCATGGTGACCGAGGAACAGCCCACGGCCCAGATCCTGCGCGACCTGGTCGATCAGGCGATCGCCGCCCTGGCCGACCGGGAGCGCCGCGAGGTCGGCTGACCATGGCGCCCCTTTCCCATTCGGGACAGCCCCGGCGCCTGCTGGCGCGGGTCCGCGACGTCATGGCCGGCCACCGGTCGGGCCAGGAGCAGCTTGACGAGATCACCGCCATCATCGCCTCCGACCTGGTGGCCGAGGTGTGCTCCATCTACGTGCTGCGCGCCGGCGAGGTGCTGGAGCTGTTCGCCACCCAGGGCCTGAAGGCCTCGGCCGTGCACCGCACGCGCCTGCGCGTCGGCGAGGGCCTGGTGGGCCAGATCGCCGCCCACGCCCGGCCGCTGAACCTGTCCGACGCCCAGGGTCACCCCAACTTCGCCTTCCGCCCGGAAACGGGCGAGGAGGTCTACCACTCCTTCATGGGCGTGCCGATCCTGCGCGGCGGGCGGGTCATCGGCGTGCTGGCGGTGCAGAACAAGACCCGGCGCCTGTACATCGACGAGGAGCTGGAGACCCTGCAGACCGTGGCCATGGTGGTGGCCGAGCTGGTCGCCAGCGGCCGCCTGGTCAACCGTGATGAGCAGCGCCCGGCCGACGGCATCGCCCTGCTGCCCCTGCGCCTGGAAGGGGTGCGCTTCAGCGCCGGCCTGGGCATGGGCCAGGCGGTGCTGCACCAGCCCCAGTTCGTGATCCGCAGCCTGGTGGCCGAGGATCCGGCCGAGGAGCACGAGCGCCTGCGCCGTGCCGTGGCCGACATGCACGGCGCCCTGGACGACATGCTGCGGGCCCAGGACCTGTCGGCCGGCGGCGAGCACCGCGACGTGCTGGAAACCTACCGCATGATCGCCGAGGACGCCGGCTGGCTGGCCCGCATCGACGAGGCCATCACCGGCGGCCTGACCGCCGAGGCCGCCGTGCAGCGCGTGCACAACGACATCCGCGCCCGCATGAGCCAGGTGTCGGACCCCTACCTGCGCGAGCGCGTGCACGACCTGGAAGACCTGGCCTACCGCCTGATGGGCCACCTGGCCGGGCCCGACGTGCCCCAGGTGAGCAGCCGGTCCGGCGAAAGCCTGCCCGAACACATGATCCTGATCGCCCGCTCCATGGGCCCGGCCGAGCTGCTGGACTATGACCGCACCCGCCTGCGCGGCCTGGTGCTGGAGGAAGGATCGGCCACGTCGCACGTGGCCATCGTCGCCCGGGCCCTGGACATCCCCGTGGTGGGCCACGTGCACAACGTGCTGGATATCGTCGAGCCCGGCGACACGGTGATCGCCGACGGCCAGAGCTCGCAGGTGTTCGTGCGCCCCGGCGAGGACGTGCAGCAGGCCTTCAAGGCCAGCTACAAGGCCCGCCAGGAACGGCGCGCCGCCTATGCGGCCGTGCGCGACCTGCCGGCGGAAACCCTGGACGGCTGCCGGGTCAGCGTCAACATCAACGCCGGCCTGCTGTTCGACCTGCAGCACCTGGACGAAACGGGGGCCGACGGCGTGGGCCTGTACCGCACCGAGGTGCCGTTCATGGTGCGCTCGGAATTCCCCGACGTGGCGTCGCAGACCCAGATCTACGCCAAGATCCTGGAACAGGCGGCCGGGCGCCCGGTGCGCTTCCGCACCCTGGACGTGGGCGGCGACAAGGACCTGCCCTACTGGTCCACCGAGCGCGAGGAGAACCCGGCCATGGGCTGGCGGGCCATTCGCGTGTCCCTGGACCGTCCGGCCATGCTGCGCCACCAGCTGCGGGCCATGATCCGCGCCAGCGCCGGCGGCACGCTGAGCGTCATGTTCCCCATGATCGCCGAGGTGCCCGAGTTCCTGGACGCCCGCCGGCTGCTGGACCTGGAAATGGAGCGGGCCCGCGACCAGGGCACCGGCGTGCCCGAAACCCTGAACGTGGGGGCCATGGTGGAGGTCCCGGCCCTGGGCCTGCAACTGCCGTACCTGCTGCCCCACGTGAATTTCGTGTCGGTGGGCAGCAACGACCTGATGCAGTTCCTGTTCGCCAGCGACCGGGGCAACGCCCGCCTGGCCGACCGTTACGACACCCTGTCGCCCCTGGTGCTGGAATTCCTGCGCACCATGGTCGCCCAGTGCGACACCGCCGGCGTGCCCATCGCCCTGTGCGGCGAAATGGCCGGCAACCCCGTGGACGCCATGGCCCTGATCGGCGTGGGCTTCCGCAACCTATCCGTTTCGGCCCCCTTCGTGGGCCCGGTGAAGTCCATGGTGCGCAGCCTGCACCTGGGCCGGCTGGAATCCTACATGGCCGAAATGGAAGGTTCGACCAAGCACAGTCTGCGCCACAATCTAAGGGCGTTCGCGCTTGATCATGGAGTCATCATTTAACATTCATCCCATTTGTCCTTGAATTTTCTATATATCTGTTCAGAATATTCACAATCGCCGAACGATGAGGCAATTCAGGGAGCCTCGCGGGGACACACTCGTTGGGCCGAAAAGCGACAAACCGAGCACAGCACATTTCGGTGGCGCCGGCCGACGGCATGACTTAACCATGACCAGAACCGGTGCTTGGCAAGGCTTACGGGCGCCCCGCGCCCCTGAGTGGGGATGACAGACGTGAACAAGATTCCGCCCCACATGGAACAGGCCCTCGACGGGTCCGAACCGGGCGTCGGACACCTGCTGCGCGTGGCCCGCGAGCGCCGCCGCGAGGACCTGGAGGATGTGGCCGAAAACCTGTGCATCCGCTGGGTCCACCTGAACGCCATTGAATCCGGCAGCTACGAAGACCTGCCCGGCAAGACCTACGCCGTGGGCTTCGTGCGCTCCTACGCCGAATACCTGGGCCTGGACGCCGACGAGGTGGTGCGCCGCTTCCGCGCCGAGTCCGCCGCCCTGCGGGCCAGTTCCGACCTGCACTTCCCGTCGCCGGTGTCCGAAACGGGCTTCCCCGGCGGCCGGGTGCTGGGCCTGGGCCTGCTGCTGGTGGCCCTGGGCTACGGCGGCTGGTACATGACCTCGCAGAAGGACTCGGCCCTGGGCGAACTGATCGCGCCCATCCCCGAACGCCTGGCCGGGCTGCTGCCCGAAGGCCTGCGCCCGGCGCCGTCGGAGGCACCCGACGTGCAGCCCGGAACCCCGGCCGCCCGCGCCCCGGCGCCGGAACCCCGGCCGGTCACCCCGGCGCCGCCGGCGCCCCTGGTGACGCACCTGACGTCCAGCCCGTCATCAGACCCGGCGCCCGCCGCCGCCCCGCAACCGGAAACGCCGGTGGC
>JAGREA010000393.1 GCA_020446745.1 Rhodobacterales bacterium
CGATCCAGGAATACATCCTGCATTCCTGGTCGCTGGTGAAGATGGGCACCACGGCGGCGCAGAAGAAGCTGTTCTTCAACCTGCGCAAGCTGAAGGGCCAGATGCAGGCCTTCGAGGAAGGCGACCTGCACCCCGAGCACGTGGAGACCATCGCCGACCGCCTGAACGTGTCGGAAGCCGACGTGATCAGCATGAACCGCCGCCTGGCGGCGCCCGACAATTCCCTGAACGCCCCCCTGCGCGAGGCCGGCGAGGACCAGTGGCAGGACTGGCTGGTGGACGACAGCGCCGACCAGGAAACGGAACTGGGCGAACACCAGGAACTGACCCGCCGCCGGGGCATGCTGGCCGAGGCCATGGAGACCCTGACCGACCGGGAAAAGCACATTCTGGCCGAGCGGCGCCTGAAGGACGCCCCGACGACCCTGGAGGACCTGAGCCAGGTTTACGGCATCAGCCGCGAACGGGTGCGCCAGATCGAGGTGCGGGCCTTCGAGAAGGTCCAGAAGTCCGTGCGCAACGCGGCCCACGGCCAGCTTTCGGTTCACTGATCGCCGCGACCCCTGCAGAGCACAGTCGCGTAAAAAAAAGGGACGACCCGGAAACGGGCCGTCCCTTCGCTTTTCCGGTCCCATGCGCTACACCGGACCCATGGACCTGGCCGACCTGCACGCCGCCGCCCGGGCCGCCGGGCTGGACCCGCGCGGCGCCTTCCACCCCGACGATTCCGACGCCCTACCCGGGGCGCCGGGCACGGTGCTGCTGCTGGGTTTCGCCGGCGGGAACAGCAAGGCCTGGGCCGCCTTCGCCGCCGCGCCCGAGCGGGCCGACGGGGCCGACCACGCCCTGGACCGCTGGACCCGGCGGGTGGGCGACGCCCTGGCGGCGGCGTTGGGGGTGGGCATCGTCTATCCCTTCGACGGGCCGCCCTGGTGGCCGTTCCAGCGCTGGGCCATACGGGCCGGGGGCGCGCACCCCTCGCCCATGGGCCCGCTGATCCACCCGGACCTGGGCCTGTGGCATGCCTACCGGGCGGCCCTGCTGGTGCCGGCCCGCCTGGCCCTGCCGCCCCGCGACGACCGGCCGTCGCCCTGCGCCACCTGCGCCGACACGCCTTGCCTGACCACCTGCCCCGTGGGCGCCCTGTCCGGCGACGGCTACGACGTGCCCGCCTGCGCCGCCCACCTGCGGGGCCCCGACGGCCCGGCCTGCCTGGAGGCCGGCTGCCTGGCCCGCGCCGCCTGCCCCGTGGCCGCCGCCCACCGTTACGGCGCCGACCAGCGGCGGTTCCACATGGAAGCCTTTCTGCGCAGTCACGGTGGCTAGGGTCGGAAACGGGTGGACTTCCCCGCAGCGAGGGCCATATTAGGCCCGTTATGACCGGACAGCCCTTCATCAAGATGCACGGCCTGGGCAACGACTTCGTGGTCGTCGATGGCCGCGCCGACGGCACCCGCCTGTCGGCCGCCCAGGCGCGCGCCGTGGCCGACCGCCACACGGGCGTGGGCTGCGACCAGGTGATCATCCTGGAACCGCCCCGCGACGCCCTGGCCGACCTGTTCATGCGCATCCGCAACACCGACGGGTCCGAAGCCGGGGCCTGCGGCAACGCCACCCGCTGCGTGGCGTCGCTGGTGATGGGCGAAACGGGGGCCGACCATGCGGTGATCCAGACCATTTCCGGCCTGCTGGACGCCGAGGCCCGGGACGGCGGCCTGGTGGCCGTGGACATGGGCCCGGCCCGCCTGGACTGGCGCGACATCCCCCTGGCCGAGGCCCACGACACCCTGCACCTGCCGGTGACCGTGGGCGACCTGAGCGACCCCGTGGGCGTCAACATGGGCAACCCCCACGCCGTGTTCTTCGTGAACGACGTGGCCGCCGTGCCGTTGGAGGAGCTGGGCCCGCGCATCGAGCACCACCCCCTGTTCCCCGAATTCACCAACGTGCAGATCGCCCAGGTGCTGGACCGCGCCAACATCCGCCACCGGGTGTGGGAACGCGGCGTGGGCATCACCCGGGCCTCGGGCTCGGGCGCCTGCGCCACCCTGGTGGCCGCCGCCCGCCGGGGCCTGACCGAGCGCCGCGCCACCGTGCACCTGGAGGGCGGGCCGCTGCACATCGACTGGCAGCCCGACGGCCACGTGATGATGACCGGCCCCGTGGCCACCAGCTTCACCGGCCACCTGGACCCCGCCCTGCTGGATCCCGCGCCGCTGGCCGGCTGACGGAGCGACCGGCATGACCACCCCGCCGCGCGTCGTCACCCTGGGCTGCCGCCTGAACAGCTTCGAAAGCGAGATCATGCGCGACCAGGCGGCCCGGGCCGGCCTGTCCGACGCGGTGATCGTCAACACCTGCGCCGTGACCCGCGAGGCCGAGCGCCAGGCGCGCCAGACCATCCGCCGCCTGCGCCGCGAGAACCCGAATGCGCGGATCATCGTCACCGGCTGCGCGGCGCAACTGGACCCGGCCGCCTATGCCGCCATGCCCGAGGTGGACCGGGTGCTGGGCAACGCCGAAAAGCTGGAGGCCCACCACTACGCCGAGGCCCCCGATCGGGCGCCCGAGGCCGTGGTGGTTTCGGACATCGCCGGGGTGACGGAAACGGCCGGCCACCTGGTCGGCGGCCTGGAAGGGCGCACCCGGGCCTTCGTCCAGGTGCAGCAGGGCTGCGACCACCGCTGCACCTTCTGCATCATCCCCTTCGCCCGGGGCCCCAACCGCAGCGTCGCGCCCGACCGGGTGGTGGACCAGGTGCGCCACCTGGTGGCTGGCGGCCACCGGGAAGTGGTGCTGACCGGCGTCGACGTGTCGTCCTACGGCACCGACCGGCCGGGCCTGCCCCCCCTGGGCGGCCTGGCCCGCCAGGTGCTGGACGCGGTGCCGGACCTGGCCCGCCTGCGCCTCACCTCCCTCGACCCGGCGGCGGTGGACGACGAGGTGTTCGCCCTGCTGGCCAGCGAACCCCGGTTCATGCCCCACCTGCACCTGAGCCTGCAGGCCCTCGACGACCTGGTGCTGAAGCGCATGAAGCGCCGCCATTCCGTGGCCGACGCCCGGGCCCTGGCGGCCCGCGCCCGGGCGGCGCGGCCCGACGTGGTGCTGGGCGCCGACCTGATCGCCGGCTTCCCCACCGAGACCGAGGCCATGTTCACCGCCGCCCTGGACGCCGTGGCGGACCTGGACCTGACCTTCCTGCACGTGTTCCCCTATTCGGAACGGCCTGGCACCCCGGCGGCCCGCATGCCCGCCGTGCCGGTACCGGAACGCAAGGCCCGGGCGGCGCGCCTGCGCGACGCCGGGGCGGCGCGGCGCTCGGCGTTTCTGGACACACAGGTCGGGCGGGCGGTGGAGGTGCTGGTGGAGGCCGACGGCCGCGGCCACACGCCCCATTTCGCGCCCCTGGCCCTGGACCGGCCAGCGGCGCCCGGCGACCTGGTGCGGGCCCACGTCACCGGCCACGACGGAACCAGCCTGAGGGGGGCGTTGATCTAGATGAGCGACACAGGGGACATGGGGGAAAAGAAGGGCGGCTGGCTGTCGCGGCTGAAGCAGGGGCTCAGCCGGTCTTCATCCAAGATCGCCGACGGCATCACCGGCCTGTTCACCAAGCGCAAGCTGGACGAGGCGGCGCTGGAGGAGCTGGAGGAACTGCTGATCACCGCCGACCTGGGGGTGACCACGGCGGCTAGGCTGACCGCCAACCTGGCCAAGACCCGGTTCAACCAGGACGTGGACCCGCTGGAGGTGCGCGCCGCCCTGGCCGATGATATGGCCGAGATCCTGGCCCCCGTGGCCCGGCCGCTGGAGATCGACCGCGCCCGCCGGCCCCACGTGGTGCTGGTGTGCGGCGTCAACGGCTCGGGCAAGACGACGACCATCGGCAAGATGGCCCGCCAGTACCGGGATGCCGGGCTGAAGGTGCTGCTGGCCGCCGGCGACACCTTCCGCGCCGCCGCCATCGAACAGCTTCAGGTGTGGGGCGAGCGGGCCGACAGCCCGGTGGTGGCCAAGGACCTGGGCGCCGATTCCGCCGGCCTGGCCTTCGACGCCCTGGAGCGGGCGCGGCGGGAAGGCTTCGACGTGCTGCTCATCGACACGGCAGGGCGGTTGCAGAACAAGAAGGACCTGATGGCCGAGCTGGCCAAGGTGGTGCGGGTGATCCGCAAGCTGGACGAGACGGCGCCCCACGACTGCCTGCTGGTGCTGGACGCCACCGTGGGCCAGAACGCCCACAGCCAGGTGGAGACCTTCCGCGACATGGTGGACGTGACCGGTCTGGCCATGACCAAGCTGGACGGCACGGCGCGCGGCGGCGTGGTGGTGGCCCTGGCCGAACGCTTCGGCCTGCCCATGCACGCCATCGGCGTGGGCGAGGGCATCAACGACCTGCGCCCCTTCGAGGCCCGCGCCTTCGCGCGGTCGCTGATGGGGTTGGATTCCGTTTAGGCCACCCCGCCCCTCCCCCCCTTGACCCGAACCAAAGGAAGGGTATCGTCGGTCCCCGATGCCGGCGCTTGGGGGGGAACCGCACCAGCCATGATCAACCGCGCGACCGTCTATCGCGTCCTGGAAAAGTCCAACCACACGGACCGGGCCGGGCGCGCCGTCGATATCTTCCTGATCATCCTGATCACCGTGAACGTGATCTGCGTGGTGCTGGAAACGGTGCACTGGATCTATGCCCGCTTCCAACTGGTGTTCGAGATCATCGACATGCTGTCGGTGGCCGCCTTCACGGTGGAATACGTGCTGCGGGTGTGGTCCAGCGTCGAGCGCGAACCCGGCCAGCCGGCGCTCAGCCAGCGCCTGCGCTACATGGTGTCGCCCCTGGCGCTGATCGACCTGCTGGCCATCGTGCCCTTCTACATTTCCTATTTCGTGGTCTTCGACCTGCGCTTCCTGCGGGTCATGCGGCTGCTGCGAATCTTCAAGCTGACCCGCTATTCCACCGCCATGACCATGCTGCTGGACGTGTTCCGCCAGGAAGCCAGCGCCTTCTTCGCCGGCTTCTTCATCCTGGTGGTGCTGCTGATCCTGGCCGCCAGCGGCGCCTACCTGGTGGAACAGGAGGCCCAGCCGGTGAAGTTCGGCTCCATCCCCGACGCCATGTGGTGGGCCGTGGCCACCCTGACCACCGTGGGCTACGGCGACGTGACGCCCATCACCCCCCTGGGCAAGCTGTTCGGCGCCTGCGTCACCATCATCGGCATCGGCATGGCGGCCCTGCCGGCGGGCATCCTGGCCAGCGGCCTGGCCGACCAGTTGCGGCGCAAGCGCGAGGCCCTGTCGCAGCAGTACCGCCGGGCCCTGGAGGACGGCACCATCGACGCCGCCGAGCACGCGGCCCTGGAGGCCTTCCGCAAGGACCTGGGCCTGAGCCGCGCCCTGGCCGACGAGATCCTGCACAGCGTGCAGGACGGCCCCCACCGGTCCCGCGCCCGCCACTGCCCCCATTGCGGCAAGGCCCTGTCCCGGGCCTCGGACTGAAGCGTCCTCTTTCTCCCTGGCGGGCGCCTATTCCGCCAGTTCCAGGTTGCGGCGCCCGACGAAGCCGAACTTCTTGGTGGTTTCGCCCTGGATCAGCTCGCCGTCGGTCTTCAGCGAGATGCCGGCGGCGTTGGCCTCGTTCGTGTCGATGTGCATCTCGGTTACGAAGCCTTCCTTCACGCGCACCAGCGTGTTGGCGAAAATGGTTTCGCCCCGGCCCTCGTCCAGGCGCATGTTCACGTACTGCCCGTCCTTCAGGCCCATGTGTTCGGCATCCACGGGGCTCATGTGGATGTGGCGGGCGGCGACGATCAGGCCGTCGGTGTCCAGGTTGCCGGCCGGCCCGCGCAGCTTGATCACCGGCGTCTTGTCCAGCTTGCCCGATGGCCGCACGGGCGCCTCGACGCCCAGGGTGAAGGTATCGGTCATCGAAACCTCGATCTGCGTCCGGTCGCGCAGCGGGCCCAGGACGCGGACGTTGCCGATGCTCCCCTTGGGC
Source organism: Rhodobacterales bacterium (assembly GCA_020446745.1). Taxonomy (GTDB): domain Bacteria; phylum Pseudomonadota; class Alphaproteobacteria; order Rhodospirillales; family JACKKN01; genus JAGREA01. Next base: position 5,993 of record JAGREA010000393.1, read on the forward strand.
CCCACCACGTCGACCGTTTCGTTGGCCGCCCAGGCTTCCGGCTGGCTCAGGTCCCGCATCTTCGTCAGATCGTATCCCGGGCCGAACAGGGCGGTCAGCGCCGGCTCGGACAGGTGGACGTGGCGGGCCGAAACGGACACCGGGATGTGCCAGGCCCCCGGCGCCGGGGCGACGGCGCGTTCCTGCAGCAGGTGGCGCACCTCCTGGGCGATCATGAGCTGTTCGTTGGCCCCGGTGACGATGACCTTGACCCGCGATTCGAAGCTCTGGATCTGCGGCGCGGCGCCGTGGCTCAGGTTGATGGCCTCGTTGCGGTCGTCGTCCAGGTGCAGGCCGACGTATTCGAACTTGTCGCAGATGCGCCGGCGCATGGAGGCCGAGTTCTCGCCGATGCCGCCGGTGAACACGATGGCGTCCACCCCGCCCATGGCCGCCATGTAGGCGCCGATGTACTTGCGCACCCGATAGGCATAGATGCCGATGGCCTGCTGGGCGGTCCGGTCGCCGCCGGCCGCGGCCATTTCGATGTCGCGCATGTCGGCGCTGCCGGCCAGGGCCTTCAGGCCGCTGTCCGTGTACAGGCTGTGTTCCACCTCTTCGGCGGTCATCCCCAGTTCCCGGTGCAGGAAGGCGAAGATGCCCGGGTCCACGTCGCCCGACCGGGTGCCCATGACCAGGCCCTCCAGGGCCGTCATGCCCATGGTGGTGTCGACGGAAAAGCCGCGGTTGATGGCGCACACGCTGGCCCCGTTGCCCAGGTGGCAGCTGATGATCTGCAAATCGGTCACGCTGCTGCGCAGGGCCTGGGCGGCCTTCAGGGCCACGTACTTGTGGGACGTGCCGTGGAAGCCGTAGCGGCGCAGGCCCCGTTCGCGCCATTCCCGGGGCACGGCGTAGGTGTGGGCCCGCACCGGAATGGTGTGGTGGAAGGCGGTGTCGAACACGGCCACCTGGGGCAGGGCGGGCCACAGGGTGCGGGCCATGGTGATGGCTTCCAGGTTGGCCGGGTTATGCAGCGGCGCCAGGGGCGTGCAGGCGCGGATGTGTTCCAGCACCGCGTCGTCGATCAGCGCCGCCTCCTCGAACCGGTCGCCGCCGTGGGCCACCCGGTGCCCCACGGCCTGGAAGTCGGTGAAGCCGAATTCCGACAGCACCGCCGGCATGCGGGCGATGGCGTCCGACACGTTGGCGGCGCCATCGGGCCGCTGTTGGTCTTCCGCCTGCTCGCCGCCGGCGCGCACGTGCAGGGTGCAGCCCGACGGGCCGAACCGTTCGAATTCCCCCTTGAACACGCGCCGGTCGTCGCGGTCCATGTCGAATATGCCGAATTTCAGGCTGGAGCTGCCCGCGTTCAGGATCAGGATTTTCATGCTGGAAGGGCCCGGAAAGGGTGGAGATGACACCCATTTTATCAAGTTGTGACTCGCCACTTCACGAATTTTCAGGGACAGGCGGCCCCCTTTCCCCATGGTCCGCCGCCAAGGCTTCGTCAAACCGCCACCCCGCCGTCACGGCCCCTTCAAGGGGGGGTCACGCGGGACCGACACCATCCCCGTTCTTCGCCCTTCATGCATAAGGCGGCCCGGCCGCCATGACAGAACAACAGGGATGCATACCATGACCAAACCGCTCTCGTTCAGCCGCCGGGCCTTCATGGCCTCGGCCGGCGCCGCCGGCCTGGTGGCCGGTTTCCCCGCCATCTCGCGGGCCAATGCCCGGCCCGTGTTCACCCACGGCGTGCAGTCCGGCGACGTGGACCTGTCGTCGGGCATGATCTGGACCCGCACCGACCGCCCGGCCAGCGTGATGGTCGAGGTCTCGACCACCGAAAGTTTCGCCAACCCCACGCGCCTGGCGGCCCTGGACGCCCTGCCCGAAAGCGACCTTGCCGTGAAGCGCCTGCTCACCGGCCTGCCCTCGGACCAGGACATCTTCTATCGCCTGACCGCCGCCGACCTGATGGACCCCAAGGCCCTGTCGGCGCCCATCGTGGGGCGCTTCCGCACCGCCCCGGCGTCGCGCCGCGACGTGCGCTTCGCCTGGTCCGGCGATACGGCCGGCCAGGGCTGGGGCATCGATGACCAGGGCATGCGCACCTACGCCACCATGGCCCGCCACCAGCCCGACTTCTTCATCCATTCCGGCGACACCATCTACGCCGACGGCGTGATGAAGGACGAGGTGACCCTGAAGGACGGCACCGTGTGGAAGAACCGGGTGCTGGTGGACGAGAAGCGCAAGGTGGCCGAGACCCTGAACGAGTTCCGCGGCCAGTGGAAGTACAACCTGCTGGACGAGCACGTGCGGGCCATGAACGCGGTGTGCCCCACCTTCTTCCAGTGGGACGACCACGAGGTGGTGAACAACTGGTCCAGCGCCAAGGACCTGAGCCACGACGACCGCTACCGGGTCAAGTCCATCGACCTGCTGCGGGCCCGTTCGGCCCGGGCGTTCCATGAAATGACCCCCATCCGCTACACCCCGGCCGAGCCGGGCCGGGTCTACCGCAAGATCAGCTACGGCCCGCTGGTGGACGTGTTCTTCCTGGACCTGCGGTCCTACCGCGGCCCCAACGGCCCGGCCATGGAAACCTCCATGACCCCCGAATCCCGCATCCTGGGCGCCCAGCAGGTGGCCTGGCTGAAACGGGCCCTGGCCGACAGCCGCGCCACCTGGAAGGTCATCGCCTGCGACATGCCCATCGGCCTGATCGTGTGGGACAACTGGAAGGAACAGGCGGGTGCCGAGGCCGTGGCCAACGGCGACCACGGCCCGGCCAAGGGCCGCGAGCTGGAAATCGCCGACCTGCTGCGGTTCATCAAGTCGGCCGGCATCACCAACACGGTGTGGTTCACCGCCGACGTGCACTACACGGCGGCCCACCACTACAGCCCCGAACGGGCCCAGTTCCAGGATTTCGATCCGTTCTGGGAATTCGTGTCGGGGCCGCTGCACGCCGGCACCTTCGGCCCCAACGCCCTGGACCGCACCTTCGGCCCCGAGGTGAAGTTCGTGAAGGCCCCCAGCCCCGACCAGGGCGCCAACCTGCCGCCCACCATGGGCCTGCAGTTCTTCGGCCTGGTGGACGTGGACGGCCGGACGGAACAGATGACCGTGCGGCTGATGGACCGCGACGACCGGGAACTCTACAAGATCACCCTGGACCCCGCCGCCGGCGCCTGACCGGCGCCCTTTCAACGGCCCGATCCCCCCGCCCGGTCGCGGGCGGGGTCGGGCCGCCTGACCCTCCCCCTACAGCGGCATCTGGCCGTTGGGGTCCCGTTCCACCAGGTCGGCCACGGCCTCGTAGCTTTGGGCGTTCAGGCGCATCTGGTCGGCCACGTCGGGGTTGCTCTGGGCCAGGTCCCGGAACAGGCTGGCCGCCTGGCGCAGAAGCTGCGCCGCGAACTGGGCGTTGGTGGGCATGCGATCTTCCCCTCTCGGACTCCCCAAGGACGGGTGGGACGTTACCACAAGCAACTATGTCACGCCACGGCGGGCGTCACGGGCTTTTGACCCCCCGTGCGCGGCGCCGGGGTGGCTGTGCCGTGGCCGCCGCGGCGCGCCGGGCCTATAGTGGGCGCCGATTGGATCGGAGGGCCCGGGGCCATGCAGAACAACCTGTCGCGGTTCCTGTTCGGCGAGCGCCTGCCCTGGCTGCCGCCCGAACGGGTGCGCCAGACCTTCGCCGAACAGGAAAGCCAGAGCGAGATCCTGGTGGGCTGGGTGCAGCTCGTGTTGGTGGGCTTCTTCATCGCCATCTATTCCCTGTCGCCCAAGACATCGGCCGGCACGGCCTTCCAGCCGGTGCCCTGGGTGCTGGGCGTGTACCTGTTCGTCACCCTGCTACGGCTGTGGCTCAGCTACCGCACGGTGCTGCCCGGGTGGCTGCTCATGGCCTCCATCGTCATCGACATGGCGTTGCTGATGGGCCTGATCTGGAGCTTCCACATTCAGTACGAGCAGCCGCCGTCGTTCTACCTGAAGGCGCCGACGGTGCTGTACGTGTTCATCTTCATCGCCGTCCGGGCCCTGCGGTTCTCGCCGCGCTACGTGATCGTTTCCGGCATCGTCGCCGCCCTGGGCTGGCTGGCCCTGGCCGGCTACGTGATGGTGGCCGAACCGGGCGACCCCATGATCACCCGCGACTACGTGGAATACATGACCAGCAACCACATCCTGGTGGGGGCCGAGGTGGACAAGATCATGTCCATCCTGGTGGTCACGGGGGTGCTGGCCGTGGCCCTGGTGCGGGCCCGGCGCACCATGATCCAGGCGGTGACGGAAACGGCCGCGGCCCGCGAACTGTCGCGGTTCGTGCCCACGGAAATCGCCGCCCGCATCACCCGCTCCGACACCCGCATCGCGCCGGGCGACGGCGAGGTGAAGGAGGCGACCATCCTGTTCACCGACATCGAGGGCTTCTCTTCGGTGTCGGAACACCTGGCCCCCGACGCCCTGGCCCGCATGCTGAACGACTATTTCGCCGCCATTTCGGCCATCCTGGGGCGCACCGGCGGGGTCATCAACCAGTTCCAGGGCGATGCCCTGCTGATCACCTTCAACACCGTGCGGCCCGACCCGGACC